>NZ_JBITGJ010000035.1:0-86166 GCF_044456925.1 Streptomyces sp. NPDC050743 | reverse complement strand
AGGGGCCTTACGTCTGCCCGGAGTTGGGAGTACACCACGAGACTCCCGGAGGCGATCACCCTCAGCGACCGTCGGTTACCGGGAAAGGCTCACTGAACTCCCCAGCGGGGCACGGCGATCGCCGTGCCCCGCACGGGTGTGTGCGGCAGTCTTGGGCCATGAACGAGTCCGGCCGGGTCGAGGCCTTCAGCGACGGCGTGTTCGCCATCGCCATCACCCTGCTCATCCTGGAGATCAAGGTCCCCAAGGCGGGGGAACACGGCGGCCTGTGGCACGCGCTGGGCGCGCAGTGGCCCTCGTACGCCGCCTATGTGGTCAGCTTCCTGGTCATCGGCATCATGTGGGTCAACCATCATCAGGTGTTCAGCTACGTCGCCCGGGTCGACCGCACGCTGATGTTCCTCAACCTTCTGCTGCTGATGGTGGTGGCCGCGGTGCCGTGGCCGACGGCCATGCTCGCGGAGTATCTGCGCGAGGACGCCGCCTCACACGCGGCGGCCGCCGTGTACAGCCTGGTCATGGTCGCCATGGCCCTCGCCTTCCAGGCCCTGTGGTGGCACCTCACCCGCACCGGCCACCTCTTCGACGCGCGCGTGGACACCACGGCGGCCCGGTCGACCCGGGCCCGGTTCGCGCTCGGCTCCCTCGGCTACCCGCTCACGGTGGGCCTGGCCTTCGTCTCGGCCCCGCTCACGCTGGCCGCGCACGGTCTGCTCGCCCTCTACTATGGCTTCAACCAGATCGCGGTACCGACGCGCCCGGACCCGGACCCGGCCACGCCATGAGGTTCGCCAACAGCTCCGCCTGCTCGATCGCGTCGTCCAGGGCGTGGTGGGTGTGCCGGCGCCGGGACAGCAGTTCCCGCGGCATCGTGCCCTTGGCCACCGCCCGCAGCGGCAGCCCGGCCTTGGTGGCGTACAGCGTCTTCATGTCCAGGCAGCCGGAGTGCCCGAAGGGACTCTCGCCGGTGAAACGGATCAGGTACCAGTACAGGAACGTCCAGTCGTACGACGCCGGATACCCGCACATCACCGGCTGCGCGCCCGCGCTCACCTCCCGTACCCAGGCACTGAACTCGGCGAGCGCGACGGCCGGTTCGGCGCCCTGAGCCGTCAACCGGTCCCGGTCCAGGCCGCTCACCGCCAGCGCCTCGGGGACGAACTCGCTGGAAATCGGCCGCAGTTCGCGGTAGAAGGTCCGCTCTTCCGGGTCCGCCGGGGTGAAGCCGTCGGCGTCCTGGGTGCCGGCCACGGCCGCGCCGACGCTCAGCATGGAGTACGGCCCCGGGATCGGCCCGTCGGCCTCGATGTCGACGGAGATGCAGCGGCTGGGCTTGACGCGTCGTGCGGACATGGTCCCGCAGCATGGCAGCCGCGGCCGCCGCCGCGCATCCCGTTTCCGGCGCGCGACGGCATGCGGGCGGCCGCGCGGATTCAGCCGCGCTGTCCCACCTGGCAGGGCGTGACCGCGGGCAGCCGGCCGGTGACGTACGACCTGGGCGGCACCCCCATCAGGGCACGGAAGTCGGACGTCATGTGCGACTGGTCGAAGTAGCCGGTCGCGGCGGCGAGTTCGGACCAGCGGGCGCTCCCGGCCCGGGTGACGACCGTACGGACGCGGTCGATACGGGCGTAGTGCTTGGGGGAGACCCCGACGCCCTCGGCGAACAGGTTCCGCAACTGACGCTCGCTGACGGCCAGTTCCCGGGCGACCTCCCGGACCTGCGCGGGCGCCCGGTCCAGCCGTACGGACAACGCCGCCACGCCCGCCCGCAGCAGTGCTGTACGGTCCGGATCCACGGCGTCGGACAGCAGCCCGGGCAGCACCTCGGTGAGGTGCGGCAGCGCCTCCCGGGGCTCCAGCCGGCGCATCTCGCGCGCCAGCCGCCGCCCCGCCCCGCCCGGCAGTTCCTCCAGCCTCGCGACCCGGCCGACCAGCCCGGCGGCCGGAACACCCAGCAGGGGCCGGGCCGTACCCGGTGCGAGGCGCAGCTCCACACAGGAGATGCGGCTCTTCCCCTCGTGGTAGGAGGCCCGCACCCGCGGCCCGACGGCCAGCACGTCACGCCGCCCGTCCGCCGTCACCCGCAGCACCACCTTGGTCACCGCGTCGGGCAGATGGACGAACGCCTCCTCGGGTGGCTCGGCGAAGGACACGGTCCGCACCCCGGCGAGCCACGGGCGCAGCACCTCGGGCGTGCTGCGGACCTGCCAGGCGGCGGTGTCGGGCGCGGCGGTGGAGTTCGGCACCCCTCCACGGTAAGCGCCCGGCACCGCCGTCCGGGCCGGCCGGTCGTGCCGGAATTTCCAAGAGACCGGCCCCGCCTGCGGACCACCGTGGACCCCATGATTCTGGTGACGGGTGCCACGGGCACCATCGGGAGTGACGTCGTACGACAGCTGGCCGCGCGCGGTGAGAAGGTGCGCGCCCTGACCCGCGACCCGGCGAAGGCGCGGGTCCCCGCCGGGGTGGAAGTGGTGCGCGGGGACTTCCACGAGCCGGCGTCCCTCGGGGCCGCGCTGGAGGGTGTGACGGCCGCCTTCCTGCTGCGTCCGCCCGGCCCCGACGAGGGCCGGGACGCGGCGCTGGTCGCGGCGGCCGGCGCGGCGGGCGTACGACGGCTGGTCAAGCTCTCCGCCATCGGCACCGGCGACCCGGCGGTCGGCCCCTCCGGGCTCTGGCACCTGGACGGCGAGCGTGCCGTGCGCGACAGCGGCGCCGAGTGGACCGTGCTGCGGCCGTCGTCGTTCGCCTCCAACACGCTGAGCTGGGCGGAGCCGCTCCGGGCGGGCGAGCCGGTGCCCAACATGACCGGGGACGGGGCGTCGGGCGTGATCGATCCGCGCGATGTGGCAGAGGTCGCCGTCCGCGCGCTCGTCGACGCCGGGCACGCGGGACGGACGTACACCCTGACCGGGCCCGAGGCCATCACCGTCCCCGGCCAGACCGCCGTGCTCGCCGACGTCCTGGGCCGTCCGGTCCCGGTCCGGAACCTGTCTCCGGACCAGACCCGTGAATTCCTGCGCACCGCCTGGGGCTTCGACGAGGAGCGGGCGGACGGCATCCTGACCGGCGTCGCGTTCGTCCGTGACGGCGGCAACGCGGTGGTCACCGAGGACGTGCCCGAGGTGCTGGGCCGCCCTGCCCGCAGCTTCCGGGAGTGGGCCGAGGACCACAAGGAGGCCTTCGGCGCGGACTGAGGCACGCCCGGTGTCACCGGCCCCGCGGCCGCAGCACCGCTCCCGCCAGGACCAGCGCGGCCACCGCGATCCCGGTCGCCACCCGGAACGCCAGCCGGTAGCCCTCCGCCGTGGCCGGGATCAGCTCCGCGCCCCGGCCGAGCAGACCGCCGGTGCGGCTCGCCGCCAGCGTGCTCAGCACCGCCAGGCCCAGCGAACCGCCCACCACCTGCGTGGTGTTGAACAGCCCGGACGCCAGACCCGCGTCCTCCTCAAGCGCCCCGGCCATGGCGAGCCCGGTCAGCGCCGGCATGGCCGCCGCGAACCCGGCGGAGAGCAGCAGCAGCGGCGGCAGCACGTCCACGGCGTAGGAGGCGCCGATCGGTGCGCGGCTCAGCAGGGCCATACCGGCGACGATCAGCGCCAGGCCGGCCAGCAGCACCCGGTACGCGCCGTACCGGGCGACCGTGCGCGCGGACAGGCCCAGCATCAGCAGACCGATCGCGACCGGCGCCGGAAGGAACGCGGTGCCGGTCGCCAACGCGCCGTAGCCCAGCACCCTCTGCAGATACAGCGCGCCGATGAACTGGAAGCCGTACATCGTGGCGATCATCAGCATCTGCACCGTGTTGGCGCCGGTCAGCAGCCGGGAGCGGAACAGGCGGGGCCGCAGCAGCGGGCGGGCCGCCCGGACCTGGCGCAGGGTGAACGCCGCGAACAGCACGAGCGCGAGGACCGCGAGCAGCGCGGTGCCGGCCGGGGTACGGCCACCGGCGCCGACGATGACGTACACCGTGAGCATCAGCCCGGCCGCGACCAGCGCGGCTCCCGGATAGTCGGCGCCCCTGCCGAGCCCGGCGCCGCGCTCCGGCGCGAGCACCCGCGCCGCCGCCAGCCAGGCGACCACCCCGATGGGGAGGTTGATCAGGAAGATCCAGTGCCAGTCCAGGGCTTGCGTCAGCGCGCCGCCCAGGAAGGTGCCGAGCGCCCCGCCCGCCGCGCCGACCGCGCTGAACGCCGCGATGGCGCGGGCCTGTTCCCGCGGCTCCGGGAAGAGCGCGACCAGCATGCCGAGGACCACCGCCGAGGCCATCGCCCCGCCGGCGCCCTGCAGCGCCCGCGCCGCGATCAGCAGCCCCTGACCCGTGGCCACCCCGGCCAGCACCGAGGCCGCGGTGAAGACGGCCAGTCCGGTGGTGAACATCCGCTTGCGGCCCACCAGGTCGCCGAGTCGGCCCATTAGCAGCAGCAGTCCGCCGAACGCGATCAGATACGCGTTCACGACCCAGGCGAGCCCCGGACCGCTGAAGCCGAGGTCGCTCTGGATGGCGGGCATCGCCACCGTGACGATGTTGCCGTCGAGGATCGTCATCAGCGTGCCGGCGCACAGCACGGCGAGAGACGTCCAGCGGGAGTACGGTCGTGGGGACGTCACCGGCGTCGGTGACGGGCTGTTCTCGATGACGGCAGACATGGCCACCCCGTTCCTCAAGCTCACCTTGGTGCACGACTTGTAACGGGGACCATCGTGAGTGACCATGGAGGCCGGCGTAAGGAGGCAGTCCGATGTCCCGAAGGAACACCGGTGTTACCGTCCAGGCAGTGAACGCGCAGGCCTGCCCGGTCCGCGAAGTTCTTGACAGGGTGGCCGGGAAGTGGAGCGTGCAGATCCTCGTCGCCGCCTCGCACGGGCCCATCCGCTTCACCGAACTGGAGCGCGGCATCGAGGGCATCAGCCGCCGGATGCTCACCCTCACCCTGCGCAATCTGGAACGCGACGGCCTGGTGACCCGCACGGTGCATCCGACCGTGCCGCCCAAGGTGGAGTACGAACTCACGCCGGTCGCTCACGAGTTGAACGACACCCTGCAGCGGCTGACCGACTGGGCCGAGCGGAACCGGATGTACATCGCCGGGGCCCGGGCGGCCTACGACGCCGAGCACCGGCCCGAGCTGCTCGACGCCTAGGCCCGCGAGGCCTACAGGCCGAACAGGGCGAGGTCCGTCGTCAGCTCCTTGAACACCTCCCGCGGGTCGGCGACCAGCTTGCGCTCCTTGAGATCCAGTAGGCCGCCCACCGCGCTGACCTCGGCCGCCAGGGTGCCGTCGGTCTTGCGTATCTCCTGCGCGATCCGGAAGGTCTTGCCGCCGCCCCACTCGAACGCACAGGTCACGTCGACCTCGTCGCCGGCAAGCAGTTCGCGCCGGAAACGGAGCGTCGTCTCCAGCGCCACCGGGCCCACACCCCGGCCCACCAGCCGGGCCTGGCTGATGCCGGCCGCCTGGAGCAGCGACCAGCGGGCGTGCTCCGCGTAGTTGAGGTACACGGACTGGTTGAGGTGTCCCTGGGTGTCGGTCTCGTAGCCGCGGACGGTCACACGGACGGAAAACGGTTCGGCCACTGCTTGCCCTTCTCGCATGCGGATATCCGGTCGGTCGATCTTGGCACGGCGCTCACACCCGGCGCGGCGAGGCCAGCAGATAGCGCTCTCTCGTGCGCGGTTCGGTGTACTCGCCGGGCTGCCAGCCCGCGCGCTCCAGCGTGGCCGCGCAGGCCGCCAGGCTGTCCGTGTCCGCCGCGTACACGGCGACCGCCTCCGGCTGCGGGGTCGCCCGCACCCGGTAGCCGTCGGCGCTCCCGCTCGCCGGACGGTGCCCGGCCGCTTCCAGGGCCAGCGCCGCCGCCCGCACCAGATGCGTGCGCTCCCAGCCGCACGGCCGGTCCACCGCGGCGTCGGGGTTGGTCATCCGGCGCAGCTCCAGCAGCCCCTGCCAGGCGCTGTGCACCTCGCGCAGCCGCGCCGGGGTGTCCGCGGGCGGCTCCTCCTCGCCGCCGACCCGCGCGGCGAACACCCCCGTGCCCGCCGCGGGTTTTGACGGCTCCGCCTCGGACACCGCTTGCCGGGGCTCCGCCTCCCGTATGCGATGCCCCGCCGGGGTCAGGAAGTGCTCGTGCGGCGGCCGCGGGTGCCGGAAGGCCAGCCCCCTCTTCACCAGCGCCGCCAGCTGCGCCTCCGTACCGCGCAGCCGCCCGGTCACCGGATCGGCGGCCTCGATCACCCGCCGCTGCGCGGCGGTCGGCGGTCGGCTCACGGCGCGCTCCTTCCGGTCCCCTGCCCCTCCGGGCCCGCCCGTCGGACGGCCCATTCGCAGAGTACGACCCGGGTCTGACAACGCGGCCGCCGCCCGTGTCCGGGCCCCGAGCCCGGGGCCTACTCCGGTGGCCGGATGTTCCACCCCGCCACCACCGGCCGCTCGTGCTCCGTGCCCAGCCGGCACAGGGTTCCCGTCGCCAGCTGGAACAGGGCCCCGTGCCGGGGCGGGAGGCCGAGGCGGCGGGCGGTGAGGACGCGGAGCAAGTGGCCGTGGGCGATCAGCACGACGACGCCCTCGGTGGCGGCGAGGGCGGCGTCGACCTTGCCCAGCATCCGGTCGGCGCGCTCGCCGACCTGCTCCGGGGTCTCGCCCGGATGCTCCGGCGGCCCCGGCGCGACCCCGTCCGTGAACAGGAACCAGCCCGGCCGGCTGCGCTGGATCTCCGCGGTGGTGACGCCCTCGTACCCGCCGTAGTCCCATTCGTGCAGGTCGGCGTCGACCCGGGCGTCCGGGATGCCGATGAGCTCGGCGGTCTCCCGGGCCCGCTGCAGGGGGCTGACGAACGCGGCCCCGATCCGGTGCGAGCGGATCAGCGGCACCAGCCGCCGCGCCTCCTCCCGCCCGTGCTCGGTGAGGGGTACGTCGGTCCAGCCGGTGTGCCGTCCGGACCGCGACCACTCGGTCTCACCGTGCCGGACGAGAAAGAGGTCACCCACGTCAGCGCCTTCCCGCCTTCCCACTCGCCTGTCAGCACCGTGTCACAGGGCGGCGGCCGCCCGCAGGACGGACTCGGCCAGACGGCCGTTCTCCAGGGCGGCCCCCACCCCGGTGGGGAAGGCGAACCGGCGCCGGGTGTAGGCGTACGCGATGCCGTTCGCCGGGTCGGCGAAGCCCAGCGAGCCGGTCGCGCCGCTGTGCCCGAAGGTGCCCGCGCCGAGGAACGGGTAGAGCGCCGGGGTGTACTCGAAGCCGCGCGCGAAGTGGTTCTCGCTGCCGGTGACCAGGTCCGGCCCGCCCGGGGTGCGCAGCGATCCGGAACAGGGCCGCGGTCGCGGGCGTGAGCAGCGGCGGCCGGCCGTCCACGGTGCTGATGGCGGCCGCGAACATCCCGGCGACCCCGCGTGCGTTGCCCACCCCGCCCGAGGACGCCGGTCCGAGCGCCTTCACCCGGGGGTGATTGCCGAAGGCCACCAGGTCGGTCGGCTCCGGCCCGTGCGCGTTGAAGGCGATGCCCCGGATGCTGTCCGGCGCCGGCACCCGCTCCTTCAGCAGCGCGGCCTCCTCCGGGGTCGGCACCAGCGGCTGCACGTCCACCCAGCGTGGCTCCACCTCGGCCGGCATGCCCAGGTAGTAGTCCAGCCCGTACGGCGCCCGGATCCGCTCCTCGTACAGTTCCTGGATGGAGCGGCCGGTCACCCGGCGCACCACCTCGCCGGTGAGGGCGCCGATGACGAAGGCGTGGTAGCCCCAGGCGGTACCCGGCTCCCACAGCGGCCTGCGCCCCGCCAGCCGGGCCGCGGTGATTCGGTCGTCGGCCAACTCCTCGATGGTGAAGGGTTGTTCGGCGTCGCTGACGAGTCCGGCCTGGTGCTCCAGCAGCTCGCCCAGCGTCAGCCGGTCCTTGCCGTGGACACCGAACTCCGGCCAGTACGCGGCGACTTCACGGTCCAGGTCGAGCACCCCGTCCTGCACCAGCAGGGCGACGACGAGGTGCGCGGCGCCCTTGGCGATGGAGTACAGGGTCGTCAGCGTCTCCCCGTCGATGCCGTCGCCGCCCCACAGGTCCACCACGCGCCGCCCGTGGCGGTACACCACGAGCTGCGCGCCCGGATCGTCCCGCTCCCCGGCGAGCACCGCCGCGAACTCCTCGCGTACGTCCTCGAATCCTTCCGCGACCGTTCCGCGCACGTCGATCGGCATGCGTCGTTCCCCCTGTCCGCTGATGGCCAACGGAGATCCTCAACGGACGGGCGCCGCCGGGCATTCCCCGCTCCCGAACCACCCGTCAGCGCACGCCCGGTGTGCGGCGCGGCGGCGCATCCGAGAGCGGGTCCTGGTTCGCCACCGCGTCGGCGAGGAGGTGTGCGGCGTCGTCGCCGAACGCCGGGGCGTAGCTGATGTAGTCGACGTTCGCGTCGTTGCCGCCGCCGTTGTAGCCGCCGAGGTCGCCGATGACGTGGCCGGTGCGCGCGTCGTCCTTGTAGTCGGTGATCCACGGGCTGCCGGACACGCCGCCGTAGTAGCCGCCGCAGGTCATCGACATCTGCCGGTAGCCGGGGAGTTGCCTGGTGGGCACGGTGCACTTGACGGCGCGGCCGGCGCTGTTGTGGGGGTAGGAGGGGTAGCCGACGACGGTCACGTTCCTGTGCGTGTAGCCGTTCGCGCGGGTGAAGGTCAGTCCGCCGCCGACCGCGTCCTGGAGGCTCCGGCCGCGCTGGTCGGCCGAGACCCGGGCGAACGCGGTGTCCAGGTCCGACGCGCGCTTCTTGGTGGTCGTGGACCCCCTGTCGGGTACGTAGCGGGGGTCGATGAAGATCCGCTGTACGTGGAAGACGCCGTACGGCTGCCGGTCGGGCCCGGCCCCCTTCACGAACTTGGGGACGAAGACGTAGTCGCCCTTCATGTTCAGCGCGCAGTGGGCCGCCGTGAGGACGATGTCGCGCGCCGGGGTGTCGATCACACTGCCGGTGCAGTGCCAGGTGGTGCCGCCGGGCCCGTTTGACCCGAAGAAGGTTCCGATCAGCCGGCTCCCGCCGAACATCGTGCCCTGCGGCCGGCCGGCCGCAGCGACGGGCCGCCCCGGCCCGCCCGGCGCCACCCGCGCCGCGTCCAGCGGCCGGGCGTCCGCCATGCGCTGCGCGGTCCAGAACCGCGCGGCCTGCCGGGCCTCCCGCCCGGCGGCCGGTCCCGGCGGCGAGGGCGCCGCCTGCGCGGCCGGCGCCGCGAGCCCGGCCGCCGCCCCGCACACCATGGCCATGGCCACGGCCGTCCCACGTATTCGGTACGCCGACAACACTGTTCCCCCCTGATCACGCGGGGGTGATCTTCGCACAGACGTCGGCGGAGGGGCCAGGAGATCAGGGTGTTGTCAGTGTCCGGCGGCGTAGGAGACGAAGGAGGCCCATTGCCGTGGGCCGACGGTGAGTTGGGGGCCGTGGTGGTGCTTCGAGTCCCGTATGTGGATGGTGCCGGGGGCGAAGGCGACCTCCACGCACTCCGGGCCGTCATTCGTGCTGTAGCTGCTCTTGAACCACTCCAGCGCGGAACCGTTCTCCGTCGAGGGGTTGGTCATCATGTTTCTCCCAGCACTTTCTCGATGAAGGCCTGCGACTCACGGGGTGCGAGGGCCTGGGCCCGGATGATGCCATAGCGGATCTCGTGGATCTGGACCTCCTTGGGATGGGAGATCAGCCGACTGGTGAGCTGGACCTCGTTGTGCCCCACGGTGTCCCCTTCCTTGAGCCGGAGCAGCTGAAGTGACCCCGCGAGGCCCGCGTGGTCGTCGCGATCGGTGGGCATCACCTGGATCTCCACGTTCCGTCGCCGACCGACCTCCAACAGATGTTCGAGCTGCTTCCGCATCACCATTCTGCCTCCGAGCGGACGGCGCAGGGTCACCTCTTCCTGGACGAAACTGAAGACGGGGGTGGGCTGCCGGTCGAAGATCTCCTGCCGCGCCAGGCGTGCGGCGACAAGCTGCTCAACCTCCTCCTCACTGAAAGGCGGACGCCGCATCCCGTACAACGCCCTGGCGTACTCAGGCGTCTGTAACAGGCCATGAACGACCGAGTTGGCGTAGGCGCACAGCTCGACCGCCTCCGCCTCCAACTTCGCCAGATCCCGCACCTTCTTCGGATACCGGGCCTCCTCCACGTCCTTCTTCAACCCGGCGATCACCCCGTGCGCGTCGAGCACCTGATCCGCCGCGTCGAGGAACTGCCCCTTCGGCGCCCGCCGCCCCCGCTCCACCGAGGACACCTGCTCCTCGCTGTACCCGATGGCCGCCCCCAACTCGGCCTGGGTGAGGCCCTTCCGCTCGCGGTACATCTTGATGACCTTGCCGACGGTCCGCAGGACGGCCGCCGACTCCTCGTCCTCGGCGTGCCCCGTCACATCCACCACCCCGACACCTCCACATGCCGCCCGTGCCCAACTCCTCACCGGCCCGCCGCGTCACGCGTCACCGCCCGGACAACCCCGGACAGCCACCGGACAGTGACGCTGCGTACCGCCGTGATCGCTGTTCAGCGTAGAGACAGGCGACCACGCTGAGTGACATGAACGCCGATATCGCCCACTCGACGGCATCCCACGCCGAGGCGGCGGAACCCGCCGCGGCCGCCCGCCACTTCACCGTCCGGCTCTCGGCCACACCGAGAGGCGCTCGCCTCGCCCGCCGGCTGACGGCCGGGCAACTGGACGCCTGGGGCTGGCCGTACGGCGCGGAGGCCAACGAGACCGCCGTGCTCCTCGTGGCCGAACTCGCCGCGAACGCCGTGCGTCACGGGCGGGTGAGGGGACGTGACTTCCGCCTGAAGCTCAGCCTCTTCCCTGACGGCCCGGCACTCCGCATCGAGGTCACGGATTCCCGCATCGACCGTCACCCGCCCACTCCGGGCACACTCCCGCCGGCCTCTTTCGAGGCGGAGTCCGGCCGGGGGCTCCTGCTCGTCGAGGCCCTGGCCGGTCACTGGGGAACGACGTGCGGGAACCCCTATACGAAGACCGTCTGGTGCGAGGTCGTGATGGGGTGACGACTACTGCCGGTACCCGCCGAGGAACCGCCCGATCCGGCCGATCGCCGCCTCCAGGTCCTCCGCGTGCGGCAGGGTGAGGATGCGGAAGTGGTCGGGGGAGGGCCAGTTGAAGCCGGTGCCCTGGACCACCTGGATCTTCTCGCGAAGGAGCAGGTCGAGGACGAACTTCTCGTCGTCGTGGATCTTGTGCACAGCGGGGTCGATGCGCGGGAACGCGTACAGCGCGCCCTTGGGCTTCACGCAGGACACGCCGGGGATCTCGTTCAGCTTCTCCCAGGCGATGTTGCGCTGCTCGTACAACCGGCCGCCGGGCAGGGTCAGTTCGCGGATCGACTGGCGGCCGCCGAGCGCGGCCTGGATGGCGTACTGGGCGGGCGCGTTGGCGCACAGACGCATGGAGGCCAGCATGGTCAGGCCCTCCAGGTAGTCCTTCGCGTGCTGCTTGGGGCCCGTCACCACCAGCCAGCCGGAGCGGAAGCCCGCCACCCGGTACGTCTTCGACAGGCCGCAGAAGGTGAGGACGACCAGGTCGGGGGCGAGGGCGGCGGCCGAGTGGTGGACCGCGTCGTCGTACAGGATCTGGTCGTAGATCTCGTCCGCGAACACCATCAGGCCGTGCCGGCGGGCGAGGTCGAGGATGCCCTCGACGACCTCCTTCGGATACACCGCGCCCGTCGGGTTGTTGGGGTTGATGATGACCACGGCCTTCGTGCGGTCCGTGATCTTCGACGCCATGTCGACCAGGTCCGGGTTCCAGTCGGCCTGTTCGTCGCACAGGTAGTGCACCGCCTTGCCGCCGGCGAGGGTGGTCGCGGCGGTCCAGAGCGGGAAGTCCGGTGCGGGGACGAGGATTTCGTCGCCGTCCTCGACCAGGGCCTGTACGGCCATGGAGACCAGCTCCGAGACGCCGTTGCCGAGGAACACGTCGTCGACCCCGACCTCCAGTCCCAGGGTCTGGTAGCGCTGGGCGACCGCGCGGCGGGCGGAGAGGATGCCGCGGGAGTCGGTGTAGCCGTGCGCCTGCGGCAGCATCCGGATCATGTCCTGGAGGATCTCCTCCGGCGCCTCGAAGCCGAAGGCGGCGGGGTTGCCGGTGTTCAGGCGCAGCACGCTGTGCCCCGCCTCCTCCAGCGCGTTGGCGTGCTCGATCACCGGGCCGCGGATCTCGTAACAGACCTCGCTGAGCTTGTTCGACTGCCGGAACTCCATGCGCCCCTCCGGAAACTGGTGTTACTTGGTTTTACCAAGTAGGCGCTTGGAAAGTCCAACATCTTGTCTAGACTGCGTCGCATGTCACCACGCCGAAGCTACGACCAGTACTGCTCCGCAGCCCGCGCCCTCGATCTCGTCGGCGACCGCTGGACCCTGCTGATCGTCCGGGAGCTGCTGGCCGGCCCCCGCCGCTACACGGACCTGCACGCGGACCTGCCCGGCGTGAGCACGGACGTACTCGCCTCACGGCTGAAGGACATGGAACGCGACGGCCTCGCCACCCGCCGGAAGCTCCCTCCGCCCGGCGCGGCCTTCGTGTACGAACTCACCGGGCGCGGTCGTGCGTTGCTCCCGGTGCTCCAGGCACTCGGGCGGTGGGGCGAGGCCGAGCTGGGGGAGCGGCGGCCGACCGACGCGGTCCGCGCCCACTGGTTCGCCCTGCCGCTGCTGCGGGCGCTGGAGGGCGAGGGGCTGGTCGAGGTCCGGCTGGAGGAAGGCGACTTCCATGTGCGGGTCGGCGCGGAGGAGGGCCCGGTGTACGGCGACGGACCCGCGCCCGGCGAGGCCGACGCCTGCCTGACGATGGACGCCGCGACCTGCGAGGCCGTGGCCAGGGGCGAGACGGGCCTGGTGGACGCGGTACGGGACGGACGGGTGACGGTGACCGGCGCCGGCATGCTCGCCAAGGCGCTGAAGGAGGCGTAGGAACGGGAAAAGCAGAAGGCCCGCCGGGAGGCGGGCCTTCGAGCGCCTTGGCTCACACGTTCGGCGGCACCCGGGACGGCCGTCCCGAACCCCGCGTCAGCGCATACCCGCCGATCCCGGCGAGAGCCGCGAGCAGGCCCCCGATCGCGGTCCACACCCACCGGTCGGACCACCAGCCGGAGGACCAGCCGTCGTCGGAGCCGAAGCTGGACAGCACCGCGCTCTTCGAACCGTCCCCGTCGGCCTCCGACTTGACGGCGATGCCGGGCACCAGCGGCTTGCCCAGCGAGCCGTCCGCCGCCGCCGCGCCGCCGATGTCCTTGGAGTCGGCACGGACCTCGACGCCGACCGGCTTGCCCAGGTCGGCCGAACCGAGGTCCACGACCGTCAGCCGGATGTAGTACGTGCCCGGCAGCGGGTCGTTGGCCCAGGGCTCCGACCAGCCGCGCACGGTCCGCAGGACACAGGCCAGTTCGACGGAGGACGCGCCCTGCCCGGCGGTACGGCTCGCCGCGCCGTACTGGCAGGCCTGCCGGCGCCGCAGCCCGTCGTACACGTCGATCTGCCAGGTCTGCGCCCCGTGCGTGGCGGGCAGCTTCACCGTCGCCTCGACGGCGGGCCGCTGCCCGGTGTCCGCGGGGAACGACCAGTACAGGTAGTCACCCGTCGAACCGGACGCCGTGGCCCGCTGCCCCTGCTCGATCTCCGTCGCCGTACGGAACGACGTGCCCGCATGGGTGGGTGCCGTGCCGTCGGCGGAGGCACCGGGAGACGGGGAGGAGTCTGCCGCGGCCGGTCCGGCGGCCATCCCGAGTGCCAGCAGCGCTGCACCCAGCACACGTGTGATCCGCATCAGTTCGTCCTCCAGACCGCGACCCGCCAGCGCGACAGCCAGCCCCACAGCAGACCGGCGACGAAGCCGGCCAGCACCAGGGCGCCCAGCAGCCACCAGCCGCGCCCGAGACCGAAGGAGGCCACGTCGTGGTGCCCCGACGGCCCGTCCACCACATCGACCGTCAGCTCCAGCGGCAGACCCGGCGTGGTCTTCACGCCCGTCGCCGCCGAGAAGGAGCTGGTGACCTGAAGGCACACCGTCTCCGCCGTCGCCGTGTCGTCGTCGCTCTCCGGCTTCGGGTAGCGCAGACCCGTCGAGATGACGTCCGTACGGCCGTCACCGGCGGCCTCGCCGCGCACGATCTCCCGTCCGTGCACGGTCACCGCCCGCAGCAGCACCCCGTAGTCCGGGTTCACGGCGCGGTCGTCGGCCACGCTCACCGAGGCGCGCAGCTCCTTGCCCGGGTCGACGTCGACCTTGTACCAGCGCTGCTGCCCGAACTCCTCGCGGTCCGTGTACAGCCCGGACTTCAGCGTCGGCGCCTGCGCGCACTGCGCGGCACCCTCCGTGGCCACCGGCGTCACCACCGGGTCCGCCGCCCGGTCGACCAACTGGCCCACCCGGTCCGACAGTTCCTCCTTGTGCCGCACGTCCGTGTAGGTGCCGCCGGTGGCGTCCGCGATGCAGCTGAGCTGGTCGCGGGTCTTGGCGTCCGGCACCAGGCCGAGCGTGTCGATGGTCAGGCCGATGCCCTTGGCGGCTATCTCGCGGGCCACCTGGCACGGGTCGAGCGGTTGGCAGGTGTCCTCGCCGTCGCTGATCAGGACGATACGGCGGGTGCCGGTACCGCCGTTCAGGTCGTCCGCCGCCTTCAGCAGCGCGGGGCCGATCGGCGTCCAGCCGGTGGGCTGCAGCGTGGCCACCGCCGTCTTCGCGTCGGTCCGGTTCAGCGGGCCGACCGGGTAGAGCTGCGCGGTGTCCTTGCAGCCCTCCTTGCGGTCGTTGCCCCGGTAGTTGGCGCCCAGCGTGCGGATGCCGAGCCGGACCTCCTGCGGGGTCGCGTCCAGCACCTCGTTGAACGCCTGCTTCGCCGCGGCCATCCGCGAGCCGCCGTCGATGTCCCGCGCCCGCATCGAACCGCTGACGTCCAGCACCAGTTCGACCTTGGGAGCGGCCTGTTCCGTCTCATCGGCGACGGCCCCGCCAGGGAACGCGAGCCCGGCCGCCAGGGCGGCGAGCAGAGCACAGACGCCCGCCGCCAGCCGTTGTCTTGTGATCATCGCCGGATCTTATTGATCAGACGGGTCGTGCTCCAAAACGAGGGGGTTGGGCAGGGCGGTCCACTGGTCGCCCGGGGTCCGCGGGGACAGCCGCATCAGGGTCAACGCCTTCGCCGGCACCGGCCCTTCACGCAGGGCGCGCAGGTCGGGAGTGTCCGGCAGGTCCGGTACGGCGGACGCCAGCGCCGTGCCCAGCGCAGGGCCCGAACCGGCCGTACCGGCCAGGGCGCCCGCCACCAGCGAGCCGAACAGCTTGCGGCGCAGGGCCGTTTCGTCGTCGGTGACCAGCCGGCCGGCGAGCGGTGGCGGGGTGATGCCGTGCCGCATCAGGCGGGCCGGGCTGATCCGGATGTCGGCCAGGTCGCGGTAGACCAGCCGCAGCGGGGTGCCGTCCGCCGACAGGATCACCAGCAGGTTCTGGCCGTGCGCCTCCAGGGCCACGCCGAGGTCGAGCAGGCGCAGTCCCACGGTCAGCGCCAGCCGCGCGAACGCGGCCAGCCAGGCGGGGGAGCCGGGCAGGTCGGTCGTGGCGAGCGCGGCCACGGGGACGACCCGCTCGCCCAGACCGGCGTACACCTCGGGCGACTCCCGCAGCAGCGCGGCCAGGTCGGGAGAGTGGGCCGAGACCGCGGCCGGCGTGCGGGTGACGTGCAGCAGTCCCCCGGTGCGGGCCGCCAGCTCCTCGCCGAGGGCGGACAGGGGCGCTGCGGCCTGGACCGAGTAGGGGGAGATGTCCCGCACGGACGACGTCAGCCGGGCGCTGAGCGCGGTCTTCACATGCGGGCCGTCCGGCAGCGCGAGGGTGCGCAGGGAGAGCAGCGGGCGGGCCGGGCGCCAGGGGGTGTACGGCCGCTTCAGCACATGCTCCGCCTGCCACGGGTGCACCGGCAGCAGCAGCCGCTCGCCGTCCCTCAGCTCCCGCGGCCAGTCGCCGGTCACCAGGCACCCGTCCGCGGGCACCGGCACCGTCCCCAGCTCCACCACCGGCCGGTGCTCCGGGCCGTACGCCAGCTGGTCCGCCACCGAGAAACCGGGCCGGGAACGGCAGCCCGGGTGGTACGGATGCCCGTCGGTCACCCGCTGCTCCCACTCCCAGTCCCGGTCCGGCCACTCCTTCGGGTGATCCGCGTCGGCCCGCGACAGCGCCAACGAGGCGACGCTGTCGGCCAGTTCGGCCGCGAACGCGGCGCCGTGCGGCACCCCGAGGGCGGTCATCAGCCCGGCCGGATCCACCTGGCGCTCCCGGTCCAGGCGGACCCCGGTGACGTACGCCCTCGTGGCGTACGGGTCCGCGTGCGGCCCGTACAGCGTCCGGCCGTCGGCGAGCCGCAGCGCCAGGCTGTGCGCACCGTGCACCCGGCCCGTGACCCATGGCAGCGGCTCATGGGCCAGCGCCCGCCACAGCCGGGTCAGCACCGCGGCGCGGGCCCCCGGCAGCTCCGCCGTGAACCGGGGCAGCAGGCCGGGCCGGACAGCGGCCAGCTCCTCGGCGACCTGGGCCTCGGTGGTGGGGGGACGGTGCACGGTCGGCTCCTCGGGTACACGCGGCACGGAGGACGATTGTCGGCGACGACAGACATACTGATCGCGACCACCCCGGACGAAACGAATGGATCGCGTGGACTCCTCTCCCTTCTCCGGAGCACCCCCCACCGGTTCCGTCGGCCCCCTGGCCGACGCCTACGCGGCCGCGCCCCTGCTCAACTGCCTGCTGCGCGAGGTGGCCGAGCCGCTCGGCCACCTTGGTGACCCGCGGGTCCACCGGCTGCCCAGCGGGCGGCTGCTGCGCGTGCGGACCGGCCGGCGCCCCGCCGACCCCGAGGTGCGCGCGGCCGGGGCCTGGCACCGCGTCGGCCACTCCGAGCTGGTCAAACTGGTCGCCGAGGAGCTGCGCCGGCACACAGGGCTGGCGGGCGGCGACCTGCCCGCCGAGATGGTCGACAGCCGGGACGCGGTCGCGGCCCTGCTCACCGCCCGCGCCCGGGCCACGGCGCCCGCGGACCCGTATCTGCGCTCCGAGCAGTCCCTGATCACCGGCCACCCGTACCACCCGGCGCCCAAGGCGCGCGGCGGCGGCCCGGTCGCCTCCTGGCTGCCCTACGCCCCCGAGGCGCACGCCCGCTTCCCGCTGGTGCTGCTCGGCGTCCGCGAGGACCAGGTGGCCGAGGAGGGCGACACCAGCGCCCTGGACGCGCTCGGCCCGGTCCCGCCCGGCTACCGGCTGCTGCCGGCCCACCCCTGGCAGCTGGACCTGATGGGCCGCGAGCTGGCGGAGGCCTTCGCCGACGGGCGCCTGCTGCGCCTTGGCACGACCGCCTTCGACACCTGGCCGACGGCGGCGATCCGCACGGTGTACGAGCCCCGGCGCGACCTGTTCCTGAAGTTCAGCCTGGACGTCCGCATCACCAACGACATCCGCCGCCTGTGGCGCCACGACCTGCGCAAACTGCGCCGCACGGACGCGGCGGTCCAGCACGCCTTCGCGGCGATGGGCCCGCCCGCGGCCTGGCTGAGCGACCGCGGCTACCGTACGGCCGTCTTCGCCTTCGAGGAGCTGGCCGTCCTGGTCCGGGACGGCCTGCGCGGCCATCTGCTGCCGGGTGCCACCCCGCTGCTCGCCGCCGGCCTCGCCGAGGGCTTCGACGGCAGCCCGCTGGCCACGGCGGCCGACCCGTTGGCCTGGTGGGAGGCCTATCTGCGCCAGGTCGTGCCGCCCGCCCTCACGGCCTTCGACGACCACGGGGTCGTCCTGGAGGCCCATCTGCAGAACGCCCTCGTCGCCGTGGACGCGGCCGGCACGCCCGTCCAGGTGCTGTACCGGGACGCCGAGGGAGCCAAGCTGCTGCCGGACGTGACCCGGGCGGCGGGCTGGGAGCGGCTGGTGTACTGCCTGGTCGTCAACCACCTCACCGAGATCGCCGCCGCCCTCGCCGAACACCATGCCGGGCTCGACCCCTGGCCCGCCGCCCGCCGCGAACTCGCCCGGCACGACCTGCCCGAGATCCCCGCCCTGCTCACCTCGCCCACGCTGCCCGGCAAGACCAACCTGCTGCTGCGCTGGACCGGAGCGGACGGCGCGGACGCCCGCTACCTGCCGCTGCCGAACCCGCTGGCGGGCGGCTGACCCGGGCTCACCGGGCGGTGCCGAAGTCCTGGGTCCAGTAGCTGCCCGGCTGGGCGAGACCGACGCCGATCTCCTTGTACGAGCAGTTGAGGATGTTGGCCCGGTGTCCGGGGCTGTTCATCCAGCCCGTCATGACCTGCTCCGGGGTGGCGTACCCGTAGGCGACGTTCTCGCCGTAGGCGCTCCAGGTGTAGCCCGCCCGCGTGATGCGGTCACCGGGGGACGATCCGTCGGATCCGGTGTGCGACATGTTCTGGTGGGCCGCCATGTCGGCGCTGTGGGCCTGCGCCGCCTTCGTCAGCTTCGCGTTGACGGTCAGGGGATGGCACCCCACCTTGGCGCGCTCGGCGTTCACGAGCTGCACCACGCGCGCGGTGGCCCCGGACGCGGTGGCCGTGGGTGTGGGCGTGGGCGTGGGCTTCGCGGTGCTGGGAGCGGTGGTCGTCCGGGGCGTGGGGGCCGTGGTGGGCTTCGCGCTCGCGCTGGTGCTCGGGTGAGCGGTGGGCCGGGGCGTGGGCGACGCGGTGGCCCGCGGGGTGCCGGTGTGGTGGTGGACGTTGCGGTGGTGATGGTGGTGGTGCCGGTGACCGTGGTGCTCCGGCTGCCGGGGTGTGCTCGTCGCGGCGACGCCCGCCCGGTCCTGGTCGCCGTGCGGCCAGTCGGAGCAGGCCAGGGCGACGGACGGCACGCCCACGACTCCCATGGCGACGGTGGCGACGACTATGCGCCGGTAGTGCTGCGTCTTGCGGTGCTTGGCCATTCCCTCAACCTCGCTCGGTGATCGCCGGGCGCTCATTTTCAGGAGGGCTTCACAAGGAGCGCAAAGGCCGCTTCTACTACTGCGGGTCGTAGGGGCCGATGCCTCTTGTCAGGCGACCGCGGAGATGCCGAGTTCGCGTCCGCGACGTTTGCAGATGCCTGGCGTCGCGTCAGGAGAGGTCCGATGGCGGTGTATACGGTCACGCGCCGAGCAGGCGCGGTGCCGTGGCCCGCGGGGCGGTTCCTGGCGGCGGCAAGCCGGACAAATCCCATTTGTCATCGGGGGCGCGCCTACTATGCAGGACGCCTAGTGGCCGAGTCCGCTGTGATGGATGTCACGCTGCCGGGCCTCCGGCGGGGGTGTCCCGCCGGAGGTGCGGTGGTCAGCAGTCGGGGATGACGGTGCCGTTGTTGTCCTTGGCCTCGTCGTTGCCCCAGCGGGTGAGGTAGTAGGCGGAGACGTACTGGCCGGCCGGTCCGGTGTCGGGGTCGGTCTTCAGCCACCAGTGGTTGTAGGTGGTGGCGTTGCCGATCTGGCGGCCCCACTCCTTGCAGTAGACGTAGTTGGTGCCCGCGTTCAGGGTGCCGGTCTGGGTGGTGCTGGTCGGCGAGCCGTAGACCGGTGCGGTGGGGGAGGTGTCGACCCAGTACTTCACGGGAGCCCCGGACGCACCGCCGCTGTAGTAGGCCTCCAGTTCGCCGATGGACGTGAAGGTCTTCGTGCCGCCGGGCACGCCGATGATCCGCACACCGTCGCCGGAGGTCGGCGTGAAGTCGAACTGGTAGGTGTGGTTCTGCCCGGCGGAGGAGTCGTACGGGTACGACGGCGACGTGCGGAGTCCGGCGACGTCCGTCCAGGTGCCGTTGTCGCGGACCTGGACGCGCAGGTTCTGCGCGAACCAGCCGCCGTCGGAGAACATGCTGCCGGTGGTGTAGACGACCCGGTCCGGCGTGTAGCTGCGCGGCCAGGTGTAGCCCCACCAGCTCGCCGTCTTGTTCTCGTCGTTCCAGTCGTCGTCGGACTGGGTGCGGTTGCCGTCGTTGTAGAACTGGACGTTGCCGTAGTGCGTGGCGCGCTCGATGCCCACCGTGTCGGGCTCACGGGCGAGGTTGCGGGCCGGGTCCGCGGTGTTGGACGGGGTGGACGGCACCCGCGGTTCGAGATGCATCTGGCGCAGCGAGAAGGTGTAGGCCCAGTTGTCGTTCGCCGGGTAGCCGCCGCCGCAGGGGCAGACGTTGGACTGCAGCCACACCGACTTGCCGTCGGCGCTGATGTACTTCGAGGGGATGGTGGTGGCGTAGCCGCCGTGCTTGGTGTGGGTCCAGGGGTAGCCGCCGAAGTCCTTGGTCTCGAAGTGCTTCCACGGACCCCACGGGGTCGGTGACTCGTAGAACTCGAAGGTGTACTCGGTCCACGAGGTGTAGAGGTAGCGGTTCAGCGGCTTGTCGTAGACGATGCCGCCCTGGCTGATGGTGGCCAGGTTGTGCGCCCGGCCGGCCGTGTAGACGTTCTGGTAGATGTGCCGGTCGTCGTGCAGGACCGGGGTGCGCTGGTCGATGTCGGAGGACCAGGTGGGGTTGCCGGCGGAGTCGAAGCCGTTGACGAACTGCCAGGCGGAGCGGTCGAGCACCGACGCCCGGGGCACCCGGGCGAGGTAGACGTCCTCCGGGTCGGGCACCCGGTCGTTGAACGAGTCCCGCCAGTTGTGGTCCAGGCCGTAGGCGTAGACATAGCCGTCGGGCGCGTCGTTGAAGTCGGTGGCCAGGTCCTGCACGGCGAGGTACATGGTGCCGTCCACGCAGGCCATGCCGGTGGGCTTGCGGGTGTGGTCGGCCGTCCACACCTGGCCGACGTTGTCGCCCTGGGCCAGGCTGGTGCCCTGGAGGTTTCCGGGGGTGCCGGAGATGCGGGCGACCCCGATGTCGCTGTAGGGGGCGTTGAAGCCGACGCCGTCACCGTAGGCGCCGTACACGTTGTCGTCGTCCGACCAGCAGTTGGGCCACAGGTCGCCGTGGTTGGCGTTGTCCCCGACGGCCGGTGCGCCGACGGCGGCTCCCGAGTCGATCTGCACGGTGGAGAAGAAGTCGCTCTCCGGGGCCGAGGCGAGAGCGGTGGCGGCGGGCGCCGCGCTCGCCGTTCCGGGGGCGAGGACCTGGAGCAGGGCGGTGGCGATGCCGGCGGCAGTGCGCCAGGGTCTGGCGGTCATGCGCATGAAGCGGCTCCAGAGGAGAGTGCTGAAATCGATTTCCAACAGGGTTGAGCGGGCCTCCGGCGGGGTGTCCCGCCGGAGGCGCGGTGGTCAGCAGTCGGGGATGACGGTGCCGTTGTTGTCCTTGGCCTCGTCGTTGCCCCAGCGGGTGAGGTAGTAGGCGGAGACGTACTGGTTCGCCGGTCCGGTGTCGGGGTCGGTCTTCAGCCACCAGTGGTTGTAGGTGGTGGCGTCACCGATCTGACGGCCCCACACCTTGCAGTAGACGTAGTTGGTGCCCGCGTTGAGGGTGCCGGTCTGGGTGGTGCTGGTCTCCGACGCGTACACGGGGGCGTTGGCGAAGGTGTCCACCCAGTACTTGGCGGGCGGCGGGGGAACGCTGCCTCCGCCGTCGACGTCGAGGTAGTCGCCGTGGATGTTGACGGTGACGCCGCCCCAGGTCTCGTTGGTGCCGCCGAAGTACTGGTGGATGCGCTGGTGGTCGGCCCAGTCGGCGGCGGGCACGTAGGTGCCGGAATTGGTGTCGGCGGCGCTGTTCCACCAGGCGAACCAGATGTGGTCCGGCATGGTGTAGGCGCCGGTGGCGTACTGCGCGGCGAGGTCGCGCATGCCGGAACCGGCGCTGGAGTAGACACCGGAGCGGTAGCCGCGCGCGTGCAGTTCGTCGGTCCACGCGGAGAGGTAGTTCAGGACCCCGGTGCTGCAGGAGGAGTTGGTGTTGTCGTACCCCTCCATGTCGTTGTAGAGGACGCTGTCAGCCGGGATGCCGAGCGACTGCGCCTGGGAGACGGCGTCGTCGGCTTCCGCGCTGCCCTGGCTGCGGGCGGTGGCCGGGTCGGTGGAGACCCGGTGGCCGAAGGAGGTGCAGGGTGCCTGCGAGCCGACGTAGGTCGGGATCAGGTGCCAGCCGTTGCCGGTCACGGTGCTGACCCAGGACGAGGTCAGACTGGCCTGGGCGCAGGCGCGGCTGTTGCCGCCGATGTAGACGCCCACGGCCCGGTAGGGGGACGCCCCCCAGGCGTTCATCGTGGCGGTGCTGGGGGCGGCACATGTGTCGAAGCCCTTGCCGGTGTAGGCGCCGGGCTGTGCGGCGACGTCCAGGGCGGCGGAGGCGGTCGCTTTCGGGGTACGGCTCGCGATGGGCCGGGCCTGGCCGTCGAGCCGGCCGGTGCGCAGGATCCGCTCGGCCGGGGCCTTGCCGGTGCCGTACGTGGCGGTGGCGATGACCCCGGCGGAGGGCACGGCCAGCCGGATCTCGCCGGTTTCGGCCGCGGAGGTGCGCCGGGGCGCGTAGGTCGCGGTCCCCTTCGCCGCGACAAGCGTGTCGCGGTCGATGGTCGCGGTGCCGGTGCCGTCCAGGGGCTCGACGAGCAGGGCCTCGGTGCGTCCCACGACGTGGGTGGGGCAGTGCTCCTGGCCCGCGGGGTGGCCGAGGTAGACGGCGTGCCGGTCGAAGCGCACACAGGTGTCCGGCTTGTCGGCGAGATCGATGACCGGCCAGTCGGCCGGGACCCGGAGGTGGTAGCCGTGGTAGGCCACCTCCTGGGTGGCGGCGGTCGCGGCCTGCGCGCTGGGCGCGGTCAGCGCCGCGGACGCCGCGGTGAGCAGCATGGCTATGGCAGTGCCGGCCGCGCGTCCGGCGCGGCTAGGTCTGGTCATGTGCATGACCCCTCTCTGCTTACATGATCATGACAAGAGACACTTGATGGATGAGGTATGTCAGTTGGGGACTCAGGCCCCGGAAATCCTTGCCGCCACGGGAGCACGGCCACGTTCGCGCGAGGGTGTGCCTGTGTCAGGTTCCTTGCGGAAAGCATGTGTTCGCCGTACCGGGCCACACCCTAGCGTCTGTGATATCGATTTCAAGAGCTGAGTGCCGGCAACGCCGAGATTCGGCCTGGGCGCGAGCACCCCGCCCTTGACGGAGGTCCGGCGCGGCCTCCATCAAGGGTCTGCGGCACGTCTCAGAAGGTGTTGCCGACCGTGACGTTGCGGTAGTCGGCCGCGGTGTCCTCGGTGACCAGACCGGGCTGCCCGTTGAGCAGCACCGGGAAGGACGCCCCGCTGAAGGTCCGCTGCTGGGCCTGGGCGCCGTCGAGGAAGAACGTGTAGCCGGCGCCCGCCTTCACCACCTTCAGCGTGTGGTACTGGGCCGGATCGAACCCGGCCGGCAGAGCGGAGTTCTGCCAGGCCTGCTCGGCGCCCTGCACCACGGCGTGGGTGGCGAGCACCCCGTTCTTGCGGTCGATGAAGACCTCGACGTGGTTGTTCTTGTCGGCGTACGAGGCGTAGATGCCGTACTTGGGGTACTGCGAGGTGGTGCCGGTGGCGCTCCAGCGCACGTCGGCCGAGACCGTGTAGTTCTCGTAGTTCGGGTTGGAGGCGTAGAAGAGCTGGGCCCACGGGACGCCGTTCAGCGAGGTCACGCTCGCGGTGCGGGTGTCCGTGACGGTCCAGGTGCCGGCCTTGCGGCCGCTGGTGCCGTCGCCCTCGGCCGCGTCGCCGAACGCGTCGCCCCAGCCCGAGGCGTACGGGTCGCCCCAGCCCGAGGCGTACGGGTCGGCGGAAAGCACCGAACCGGGCTCCCCGGAGGGCACGTCCAGCGGCACCCCGTCGTCGACCGGGTATCCCAGCAGGGGCTTGCCGTCGCGGGCGTCCCAGTACAGCCGCTGGGCGCGAAGCTCGCGTCCGGAGTCGCACAGGTTGGTGTTGGAGTGCACCAGGAACCAGTCCTCGTTGCCGTCCGGCGAGGTGATGGGCTGGAACGAGGCGGATCCGATGACGTTGCCGTGGTACTTGAAGATCGGCCCGGTCTTGGCCCACGACGAGGGGCTGAGCAGGTTGCCGTCGCTGTTGGTCAGCAGCCCGACCGCGTAGCTGCGGGTGGAGCAGCCGCTGGCGGAGAAGGTGATGTAGGTCTTGCCCCCGTGCTGGAAGGCCTCGGGTCCCTCGTTGACGGGGAAGTGCCCGACCGTGCCGCTGTTCGGGCCGTCCGGAAGACCCACGGTCTCCCACGCCCCGGTCGGCGCGGAGAGCTGCACCCGGTTGCCGCTGATGTGGAGCGGGTCGCTCATCGACGCGAGATAGATGTTCTGCTGGCCGCCGGCCGAGGTGGGCCACCCGGACCAGGCGATGTACAGCCTGCCGTCGCTGCCGCCGAACACGGTCGGGTCGATGGCCCACAGGTCGCTCGACTCGTGGAGCTGGCCGTGCGGATAACCGGTGTTGGCCTCGGTGTACGGGCCTGCCGGGTCGCCGCCGACCGCCTGCAGGACGAACAGGCGGTGAGAGGCGCCGTTGCCCGCCGCGGCGGTGTAGTAGATGTAGAAATGGCCCTGCACGTAATGGATTTCAGGCGCCCAGACCTCGTACGAGTTCGACTGCCCGGCGGGGATGTGGAACACGTCGTACTTCTCGGCCGTCGCGAAGCCGGTGATGGTGGCCGACTTCCATACGCACAGGTAGTCGGCGTCGCAGCCGTCCGTGCTGGTCATGTAGTAGTAACCGCCGTACTGGACGACGTACGGGTCGCTGACGTGCTGTCGGATGGGATTGGTGAAGGTCGCGGCGCCGACCGCCGCCGTGCGCACCGACTCCCGGTCGGCCTGGGCGGCGGTGGGCAGGAGTGCGAGGACGAGGGTGACCAGTGCCGCGAGGGTGCGCAGGAGCGGTCTCCGGCGCTTTCCGAGCAGGTCCACCATGGTGGGCTCCGTATGGGGGGAATGAAGCCGCCGACGGGCAGCGCCGGATCGGCGGCGGGACAGAGGGCGTGCCAGGTGAGGCGGCGATCGGACGGTCGCCGCCCGGCTGAACGGCTCGGCACCCAGCGGTTATCAGGAGCATGACATTCGGATGCGCGCAGTCGACGGGTCGGTGCGGTGTGTCTCTGAAATCGATTTCGGCGCTAGTGTAGGAACGGGGTGAGTGGCCGTCAATGGGCTGGAGCCCCGCGGGACCGTCGCGGGTCGGCCGGTGACCGAGGCCGAATTGCGGGATCTCGTCGCCGAGTTCCACGAGCCCGCGTACGAGAGCTGCGAGCTCTTCTGCGTCCCGCCTGCCAAGGGCGGCTTCCAGGTGCTGCGGCAAACCCGCGCCTCGATCATGCTGGAGGCAGGGACGGTCCTGCCCGGTTGTCACACTTGGTCACTATGCTCATTTCTTGCCGGAGGCCGGAAGCAGGGCGGCGGGCCTGATCGGGGAGACTTCCCCGGACTGAACCGCGTCGGAGCCGGCCGTGGAATGTGAGACGAACGACCGTGGGGGCCTTGGAAAATGCTGAGAGAGGTCACCGCAACCCGCTACATCACCCCCCTGCGCTCCGGCGGCTCCGTGCCCGGGGTCGTGGAGGCCGACGACGACGGCACGTACGTCGTCAAATTCACCGCTTCGGCGCAGGGACACAAGGCGCTGGTCGCCGAGGTGATCGTCGGAGAGCTCGCCCGAGCGCTCGGCCTGCGCTTCCCTGAGCTGGTGCTCGTCCACTTCGACCCCGCGATCGCCGCCGGCGAGCCGCACCAGGAGGTGCGGGAGCTGCACGGCGCGAGCGCGGGCGTGAACCTCGGCATGGACCATCTGCCGGGCGCCCGGGACTTCACCCCGGAGATCGCGAAGGTCTTCCCCGTGGACCCGCTGGAGGCGGGCCGGATCGTCTGGCTGGACGCGCTGACCGTCAACGTCGACCGTACGGTGCACAGCTCCAACCTGATGGTCTGGCCCACGCTCGGCACCGTACCGCCCCGCCTGTGGCTCATCGACCACGGCGCCGCCCTGGTCTTCCACCACCGCTGGGACACCACGACACCGGGCAAGAAGTACGACTTCCGCCATCACGCCCTCGGCCACTACGGCCCCGACGTCCGCGCCGCCGACGCCGAACTCGCCCCGAAGGTGACCGAGGACCTGCTGCGCGGGATCGTCGCCGAGGTGCCGGACGCGTGGCTCGCCGAGGACGCCGGCTTCGCGAGCCCGGACGACGTCCGCGCCGCCTACGTCGACTACCTCATGGCCCGCGTGCGCCTGTCGCACGAGTGGCTGCCCACCGACTTCCCGAGCCGCGAGCAGCTCGCGGCCGAGGAGGCGGCCCGCGCGGTGAAGACCCGGGCGGGCCGCCCGGACTGGCTCAAGCGCGTCCCCGACCTGCACGGCAAGCCGGCGGCGGAACAGGACTGGTCGGCGCACCTGGGATGAGGCACATCGGATGAGTCATCGCGTACAGATCGAGTACTGCACACAGTGCCGCTGGCTGCCCCGTGCGGCCTGGCTGGCGCAGGAACTGCTCACCACCTTCGAGGCGGAGCTGACCGAGCTGGCGCTCAGGCCCGGCACCGGGGGCGTCTTCGTGGTCCGGGTGGACGGCGAGGTGGTGTGGGACCGCAAGGAGCAGGGCTTCCCGGAGCCCACCGCGGTCAAGCGCCTCGTACGCGACCGAGTGGCCCCGGGAAAGCCCCTGGGCCACTCGGAGGGATCCTCGTGAGCGTCAGCCCTTGAGCTGCTCGTACGCCGGCAGGGTGAGGAAGTCGGCGTAGTTCTCGTCCAGGGAGACCTTCAGCAGCAGGTCGTGGGCCTCCTGCCAGTGGCCGGCGGCGAAGGCCTGCTCGCCGATCTCCTGGCGGATGCCGGACAGTTCCTCGGCGGCGACCTTGCGGGCCAGCTCGGGCGTGGCCCTGTCGCCGTTCTCGAACTCGACGCCCGCGTTGATCCACTGCCAGATCTGGGAGCGGGAGATCTCAGCGGTGGCCGCGTCCTCCATCAGGTTGAAGATGGCGACCGCGCCGAGCCCGCGCAGCCAGGCCTCGATGTACCGGATGCCGACCTGGACGGCGTTGACGAGGCCCTGGTACGTCGGCTTCGCCTCCAGCGAGTCGATCGCGATCAGGTCGGCCGCCTCGACGTGGACGTCCTCGCGCAGCCGGTCCTTCTGGTTCGGCTTGTCGCCGAGGACCCGGTCGAAGGACTCCATGGCGATCGGGACCAGGTCGGGGTGGGCGACCCAGGAGCCGTCGAAACCGTCGTTCGCCTCGCGGTCCTTGTCGGCGCGGACCTTCTCGAAGGCCACCTTGTTGACCTCGGCGTCGCGGCGGGACGGGATGAACGCGGCCATGCCGCCGATCGCGTGCGCCCCACGCTTGTGACAGGTGCGGACGAGAAGTTCGGTGTAGGCCCGCATGAACGGGGCGGTCATCGTGACCGCGTTGCGGTCCGGCAGGACGAACTTCTGGCCGCCGTCGCGGAAGTTCTTCACGATGGAGAACAGGTAGTCCCAGCGTCCCGCGTTCAACCCCGAGGCGTGGTCGCGGAGCTCGTAGAGGATCTCCTCCATCTCGTACGCGGCCGTGATCGTCTCGATCAGGACGGTGGCGCGGATGGTGCCCTGCGGGATGCCGACGTAGTCCTGGGCGAAGACGAACACGTCGTTCCACAGGCGGGCTTCGAGGTGCGACTCGGTCTTCGGCAGGTAGAAGTACGGTCCCTTGCCGAGGTCCAGCAGCCGCTGGGCGTTGTGGAAGAAGTACAGGCCGAAGTCGACGAAGGCGCCCGGGACCGGCGTGCCGTCGGCGTCGACCAGGTGACGCTCGTTCAGGTGCCAGCCGCGCGGGCGCATGACGACCGTCGCCAGCTCCTCGTTCGGGCGCAGGGCGTAGGACTTGCCCGACCCCGGGTCGGTGAAGTCGATGTTCCGGGTGTAGGCGTCGATCAGGTTGACCTGGCCGACGACGACGTTCGCCCAGGTGGGCGCGGAGGCGTCCTCGAAGTCGGCGAGCCAGACCTTCGCGCCCGAATTGAGCGCGTTGATGGTCATCTTGCGGTCGGTGGGGCCGGTGATCTCGACGCGCCGGTCGTTCAGCGCGGCCGGGGCCGGGGCGACCTTCCAGGAGTCGTCCGCGCGGATCGCGGCCGTCTCGGGCAGGAAGTCGAGCGTGGAGGTGCGGGCGATCTCGGCGCGGCGCTCGGCCCGGCGGGCGAGGAGTTCGTCACGGCGCGGGGTGAACCGCCGGTGCAGCTCCGCCACGAAGGCGAGCGCCGCGTCCGTGAGGACCTCTTCCTGCCGGGGCAGGGGCTCGGCGTCGACGATGGCCAGCGGGGACGGCGCTGGTGCGGACATGAGCTGTCACTTCCTTCAGCGGTGGCACCGGGTGCCTAGTGGCACGAACAGGGCAATCGGCGCCAACTGTGCGGGCAGGCGCTCCTGATCAGTGGATAGTAGTTTCCTCATCGTGGAACTTCAATGGTTTGTTGATGTCGAGATTCTCCGGGTCGAGGCAAGGTGGCGCCCAGTGCCACCCTCTTCACTCAAGGTGGCGCAGGTCCGCCTCGGTGTCGATGTCGTACGGCTCGGCCACGTCCGCGCACTCCACGAGCCGGATCCGCCCGGCGTTCTCCTTCAGGTACTCCCGTGCCCCGCGATCCCCGGTGGCGGTCGCCGCGATGCCCGGCCAGTGGGCCGCGCCGAAGAGCACCGGATGCCCGCGCGTGCCGTCGTAGGCGGCCGAGACCAGCGATTTCTCGTCCTCGAAGGCGCCGAGCACCCGGGCCACGGCCGCCGGCCCGATGCCCGGCTGGTCGACGAGGCTCACCAGGGCCGCGCGCACCCCCGTACCGGTCAGCGCGGCCAGTCCGGCCCGCAGCGAGGAACCCATGCCCTCGGCCCAGTCGGGGTTGTCCACGAGCACGCATCCGCTCAGATCGGCCCGCCGGCGGACCTCGTCCGCCCGCGCTCCCAGCACGACGTGGATCCGGCCGCACCCGGCCGCGCGCAGCACCCCGACCGCGTGCTCGACCAGGAGGCGCCCCCGGTGCTCCAGCAGCGCCTTGGGCCGCCCGCCGAGCCGTCTGCCCCCGCCTGCGGCGAGCAGCAGCCCGGCGACGTCCTCGTGTCGGTTCTCCGTCATGCGTCCTGCATACCCGACGGGGAAGCCGGCGGCCGGTTTCCTTGGGCTGAATTTCGGTCCGCGCGGTGGCGCTCCCGGACGCGGTGGCGTTTACTGACCCGCGCACGAGGGCGTGTCAGGGGGAGGGCTGTGTTGCAGAGCTTGGGGCAGAGGCCAGTGACCGGCAGCGACGAGGATCCGAGAGTGGCGGAACTGCGGACCGCGGTGTCCCGGCTGCGCCGCGAACTCGCCGCGCTCCCCTCCGAGTTCCCCGACCGCGCCATAGCCGAGGACGAACTGGCGACGCTGGCGGCGATGGCCTCCGGCGGCTCACCGGAGATCCCGCGCCTGCGCAGTTCCCTGTTACTGATAGCCGGTGCCATCGGCTCGGTGAGCGCCCTGGCCAGGGGGCTCGGCGAGGTGCGGCAGGCGGTGGATCTGTTCGGGGAGCCGACGCAGAGGGGCTGACCGCAACCCCCTGGGGGTACGGGGGACCGCGTGAACGACCGCGCAGCACCCGCGCCCGCCGACGATCAACGCCCCCAGGGCTGTCAGGCGCCCGAACTCGCCAAAGCCTGGGACAACTCGAGGGCGACCTGCTGCAGCACCGGCACGATCTTCTCGGTCGCCTCTTCGGTGACCCGCCCCGCCGGCCCGGAGATGGAGATCGCGGCCGCCGTCGGAGACTCGGGCACGGACACCGCCAGGCATCGCACCCCTATCTCCTGCTCGTTGTCGTCGACGGCGTACCCCAGCCGCCGTACGTCCTCCAGCGCGGCGAGGAACCCCTCGGGTGTGGTGATGGTCTTCTCGGTGGCCGCGGGCATCCCGGTACGCGCCAGCAGCGCCCGTACCTCGTCATCGGGAACGCCCGCCAGCAGCGCCTTGCCCACGCCGGTGGAGTGCGGAAGGACCCGTCGGCCCACCTCGGTGAACATCCGCATCGAGTGCTTCGACGGCACCTGGGCCACGTACACGATCTCGTCGCCGTCCAGCAGCGCCATGTTCGCGGTCTCGCCGGTCTCCTCGACCAGCCGCGCGAGATACGGCCGCGCCCATGTGCCGAGCAGCCGGGACGCCGACTCGCCGAGCCGGATCAGCCGGGGGCCGAGTGCGTAGCGCCGGTTCGGCTGCTGGCGGACGTATCCGCAGGCGACCAGGGTGCGCATCAGCCGGTGGATGGTCGGCAGCGGCAGCCCGCTGGTCGCGGACAGCTCGCTCAGACCGACCTCGCCGCCCGCGTCCGCCATCCGCTCGAGCAGGTCGAAGGCGCGCTCCAGGGACTGGACCCCGCCCGCGGCGGAGGGCTTGGCGGAGTCGGTGGTGCTGGCGCTGGACGTCGGCACGGCGCGTTCCTTTCGGATGGCAGGAGGTGAGAAGCCTACCCGGCAGCCGGTTGACTCCCTGCTTGTGCGTAGCTACGTTCTGCTTGCTGGAATTGTAATTCCGCCTTGTGGAAACGTCCAGAGTGGGCGCGGGCCGGCCGCTGTCCAGAAGTGTGCCCCTTGACGGCGGAGAAGTGGGAGTGAAGACTCCTTCAACAGAACGTTGAAATCCGTTACGTGAATGTACATCCCGTTCCCGGGGCGTAAAACGGCGGTACAGAGAGGGGTCCGGGTGTCCGACGCTGAACTGGTCCTGCGCTCGACGCGCGTCATCACTCCGGAGGGGACGCGGGCCGCCACGGTCACCGTGTCCGCCGGGAGGATCACGGCCGTCCTGCCGTACGACGCGGAGGTCCCGGCCGGCGCGCGGCTGGAGGACTTCGGCGACCATGTGCTGCTGCCCGGCCTGGTCGACACCCACGTGCACGTCAACGACCCGGGCCGCACCGAGTGGGAGGGCTTCTGGACGGCCACCCGCGCAGCGGCGGCCGGCGGCATCACCACGCTGGTCGACATGCCGCTCAACTCCCTCCCGCCGACCACGACCGTCGACAACCTGCGGGTGAAGCGGGAGGTGGCCGCCGACAAGGCGCACATCGACGTCGGCTTCTGGGGCGGCGCCCTGCCCGACAACGTCAAGGACCTGCGCCCGCTGCACGACGCCGGCGTCTTCGGCTTCAAGGCGTTCCTGTCCCCGTCCGGTGTGGACGAGTTCCCGCATCTCGACCAGGACCAGCTGGCCCAGTCCCTGGCGGAGATCGCCGGCTTCGACGGCCTGCTGATCGTGCACGCCGAGGACCCGCACCACCTCGCCGCCGCACCCCAGCACGGCGGCCCCCGGTACGCCGACTTCCTCGCCTCCCGTCCGCGCGACGCCGAGGACACGGCCATCGCCAACCTCGTCGCGCAGGCCCGCCGCCTCCACGCGCGCGTGCACGTGCTGCACCTGTCCTCCAGCGACGCGCTGCCGCTGATCCGCGCCGCCCGTGCCGAGGGCGTCCGGATCACCGTGGAGACCTGCCCGCACTACCTCACCCTCACCGCCGAGGAAGTCCCGGACGGCGCCAGCGAGTTCAAGTGCTGCCCGCCCATCCGCGAGGCCGCCAACCAGGACCTGCTGTGGGAGGCGCTGGCCGACGGCACCATCGACTGTGTGGTCACCGACCACTCGCCCTCCACCGCCGACCTGAAGACCGACGACTTCGCCACCGCCTGGGGCGGCATCTCCGGCCTCCAGCTCAGCCTGTCCGCCGTGTGGACCGAGGCACGCGCGCGTGGCTACGGCCTTCAGGACGTGGTGCGCTGGATGTCCACCCGGACCGCGTCCCTCGTGGGCCTCGGGCAGAAGGGCGCCATCGAGGCCGGTCGCGACGCCGACTTCGCGGTCCTCGCCCCCGACGAGACCTTCACCGTCGACCCGGCCGGTCTCCAGCACCGCAACCGGGTCACCGCGTACGCCGGCAAGACCCTGTACGGCGTCGTGAAGTCCACCTGGCTGCGCGGCGAACGCATCGTCGCCGACGGCGAGTTCACCGAGCCGAAGGGCACGCTGCTCGCCCGCCCCCCGGTAAGCCACCCTCCGCACCGGCCGACTCCCGAAAGGAACCCCTGATCATCGTGACGTCGCTGCATCAATCTTCTTCGGCTCGCTTCACCGGCGACGCGAACCCCTACGGAGGCGGCGACCCGTACGCGGACTACCGCACCGCCGACTTCCCCTTCACCCAGTACGCCGACCTCGCCGACCGGCAGCTCGGCGCCGGTGTCATCGCCGCCAACGACGAGTTCTTCGCCCAGCGGGAGAACCTGCTGGTGCCCGAGCCGGCCGAGTTCGACCCCGAGCACTTCGGGCACAAGGGCAAGGTCATGGACGGCTGGGAGACCCGCCGCCGGCGCGGCGCCTCTGCCGAGCACCCCTGGCCGACCGCCGAGGACCACGACTGGGCGCTGGTCCGCCTCGGCGCGCCCGGGGTGATCCGCGGGATCGTCGTCGACACCGCCCACTTCCGTGGCAACTACCCGCAGGCGGTCTCGATCGAGGGCGCGTCCGTACCCGGCTCGCCGTCCCCGGAGGAGCTGCTGGGCGAGGACGTGAAGTGGACGACGATCGTCCCGCGCACCGCCGTCGGCGGCCACGCGGCCAACGGCTTCGAGGTCACCGCCGAGCAGCGCTTCACCCACCTGCGGGTCAACCAGCACCCCGACGGCGGCATCGCGCGCCTGCGCGTGTACGGCGAGGTCGTCCCGGACCCCGAGTGGCTCGCGGTCCTCGGCACCTTCGACGTGGTCGCCCTGGAGAACGGCGGCCGGGTCGAGGACGCCTCCAACCTCTTCTACTCCCCGGCGACCAACACCATCCAGCCGGGCCGCTCCCGCAAGATGGACGACGGCTGGGAGACCCGCCGCCGCCGCGACCAGGGCAACGACTGGATCCGCTACCGGCTGGCCGCCCAGTCCCGGATCCGCGCCATCGAGATCGACACGGCCTACCTCAAGGGCAACAGCGCGGGCTGGGCGTCGGTGTCGGTGAAGGACGGCGAGCACGGTGAGTGGACGGAGATCCTCCCGCGCACCCGCCTGCAGCCCGACACCAATCACCGGTTCGTGCTCCCGGCCCCGGCCGTCGGCACGCACGCGCGGATCGACATCTTCCCCGACGGCGGCATCTCCCGCCTGCGCCTGTTCGGCTCCCTGACCGAGCAGGGCGCGGCCGGCCTCGCCGCCCGGCACCAGGAACTGGGCGGCTGACCCCCGGCCGGCCCGCCTGGCCGACCCACCCCGTACCCGCGTGGGGCGCCCCGGCCCGGACAGCACCGGGGCGTCCCGCGCGTCACTCGCAGGGGCCCGTTTCCGGATGGCTGGAACTTACGGGTCCGTCTCCCGCGTTCTCCCCGCGTGACCCTTCAGCAAGAGATCGTCGGCAACGCCATGCAGATGGCGGTCGTCAACCTTCAGCCCGGCCAGACCGTGTACTGCGAGGCCGGAAAGTTCCTGTTCAAGACGACGAACGTGACCATGGAGACGCGGCTGTCCGGTCCGTCCGGAAACGGCGGACAGCAGGCGCAGGGAGGCGGGAGCGGCGGCATGGGCGGCCTGCTCCGCCAGGCCATGGGCACCGCCATGCAGGTGGGCCAGCGCATGCTCGCGGGCGAGTCGCTGGCGTTCCAGTACTTCACCTCCCAGGGCGGCCAGGGCACGGTCGGCTTCGCCGGTGTGCTCCCGGGCGAGATGCGGGCCCTGGAACTCGACGGCACACGCGCGTGGTTCGCCGAGAAGGACGCCTTCGTGGCCGCCGAGTCCACCGTCGACTTCGGCATCGCCTTCGCCGGCGGCCGCACCGGCATGAGCGGCGGCGAGGGCTTCATCCTGGAGAAGTTCACCGGGTACGGCACGGTGATCATCGCCGGCGCGGGCAACTTCATCGACCTCAACCCGGCGGACTTCGGCGGCCGCATAGAGGTGGACACCGGCTGTGTGGTCGCCTTCGAGGAGGGCATCCAGTACGGCGTCCAGCGCGTCGGCGGCCTCAACCGCCAGGGGATCATGAACGCCGTGTTCGGCGGCGAGGGCCTGTCCCTGGCCACCCTGGAGGGCAACGGCCGGGTGATCCTGCAGTCCCTCACCATCGAGAGCCTGGCCAACGCCCTGAAGAAGGCCCAGGGCGGCGACAAGCAGGGCCCGACCGGCGGACTGTTCTCGACGCACGCCGGCTGAGCCGGGATTTCTCCGGTGCGCGCGGCTCGAACCGATGAGTTGCGGGTGCGTGCGGGGTCTGAGCTGTTGACCGCAAAGACCCCGCACCCGGAAAGAAGGCACCCGCCATGGGCAAGCTCGTCTCCACCATCTTCGTCACCCTCGACGGCGTCTACCAGGCACCCGGAGGTCCCCAGGAGGACACCCGGGGCGGCTTCGAGCACGGCGGCTGGAGCTTCACGTACGGCGACGACGACTTCGGCCGGTTCGTCACCGAGGTCTTCGACCGCGCGGACGCATTCCTGCTCGGCCGCCGTACGTACGACATCTTCGCGGGGTACTGGCCGAAGGTGACCGACCCCGGCAACCCGATCGCCGCCAAGCTGAACGCCCTGCCGAAGTACGTCCCCTCGTCCACCCTCACCGACCCCGCGTGGTCCGGCACCACCGTGATCAGCGGCGACCTCGCCAAGGAGATCACCGCCCTCAAGGAGCGCACCGACGGCGAGCTCCAGGTGCACGGCAGCGGCGCCCTGCTCCGCTCCCTGATCGATCTCCAGCTCCTCGACACCCTGCACCTGCTGACCTTCCCGGTGGTGCTCGGCTCCGGCCTTCGTCTGTTCACCGAGGGCGCCGTACCGACCGCGTTCACGCACACCGCCGGACGTGTCACCGCCGCCGGTGTCTCCCTCCAGTCGTACGACCTGGCCGGCAGGCCGCGGTACGGCTCGTACGAGCTTCCGGAAAACGCCTAGCCGAAGATCGTCACCGCCGGTACGGTGATCGCCCCGCGCGAGCCGCCGACGTCTCCGCACCCCTTTCGGAGACCGGGAGAGCCGCCCCCATGTCGTCGATCGCCGTACCGGGTCCCGCCGCCCTGCCCCGCCGCACCTGGCACACCGATCTGCCCGTCCTGCTCGTCGCGGTCTGCTGGGGTGCCAGCTATCTCGCAGCCAAGGACGTCACCACCGCCCGAACGGTCCTCGCCGTGCTGGTGCTGCGGTTCGCGCTCGCCGTCCCCGTGCTGGCCGTCGCCGGCCGCCGGGCCCTGCGGGGGCTCGGCGGCGCCCAGTGGCGCGGCGCGGGCCTCCTCGGCCTGATCCTCAGCGGGATCTTCCTGCTGGAGACGTACGGCGTGGTCCACACCTCGGCGACCAACGCCGGTCTGATCATCAGCCTCACCATGGTCTTCACCCCCCTCGCCGAGGCCGCCGTCACCCGCACCCGGCCCACCCCGGCCTTCCTCGGCGCGGCACTGCTGTCGGTGCTCGGTGTCGTCCTGCTCACCCAGGGCGCCGGCTTCACCCGGCCGAGCACCGGAGACCTGCTGATGCTGCTCGCCGCGCTGGCCCGCACGCTGCACGTCCTCGCCATGTCCCGGCTCAGGGCCGTACAGGGCGCCGACGCCCTGCCGCTGACCACGGTCCAACTCGGCGCGTCGGTCGCCGTCTTCGCCTTGCTGTCGGCCGTCTCGGGCGGTCCGGCGCCGTGGGCGGTCGCGGCCGGGTTCGGCGCCCGGGACTGGGCGGGGCTGCTGTTCCTGTCCGCGCTGTGCACGGTGTTCGCCTTCTTCGTGCAGATGTGGGCGGTCCGCCGTACGTCCCCGTCCCGGGTCGGTCTACTGCTCGGCACCGAGCCGCTGTGGGCCGCCGCGGCGGGGATCGCCCTGGGCGGGGAACGGCTCGGCGCGCTCGCTCTCGCGGGCGGTGCGCTGGTGCTGGTGGGCACCGCGTGGGGGCGCAGGGCGGCAGGTTAACTTCCCGAAAACTCATCGGACTTGAAGGGAAATTCTTCAATCTTGTCGTTGACATGCCAACGTCTACGCGCGTCATCATGAGGGCATGAGATTCCCCCCACGCGCCACTCGCATCGGCGCCGCAGCCGCGCTCCTGTCCGCCCTCCTCGTGGGCGGCACCGTCTCCGCCACCACGGCGGACGCCGCAGCCTCGTCGGTCGGCAGCATCTGCTACAGCGACCTGCCGTCGCAGGCCTACGACACCCTGGACCTGATCGACCAGGGCGGCCCGTACCCGTACTCGCAGGACGGCACCGTCTTCTCCAACCGTGAGGGCGTCCTGCCCAGCGAGTCCTACGGCTACTACCACGAGTACACGGTGATCACCCCCGGCTCCTCCACCCGCGGCGCCCGGCGCATCGTCACCGGCGAGGCGTACCAGGAGGACTACTACACCTCCGACCACTACGCCACGTTCGACCTGATCGACTTCGGCTGCTGAGCCGGACGACGACAGAACCCGAGGAACAGCGCGACGGATCCGACGCACCAGCCCCCGCCCCGCGGTCCACCCCCACCCATTCGCCGCGGGGCGGGTCGGCGAGTGAAGTCGGCCAGGAGGGGACGGCATGGGAGCGTCCGCAGGCCCCTGCCCACCAAAGTCCATGAGTCCGCGACTTTGGTAGCCGATCCCGTCCACGATGCGCTCGGCGCCTCGCGGCCTGCGTAGATTTGTCGACCGTGACAGAGAACGGGCTGGACCCCACCATGGCGCGCGGGGCGGGGCTGCGCCGGTGGATGCTGCCCTCGGCCGTGCTGCACGGGCTCGACCCGGACTCCGCCCCGGCCGGGCGGCGGCCCCGGCGCACCGCACGGGACTGGGTCGTGGATTCCTGCTGCTTCCTGCTCGCGGTGCTGCTCTTCCTGGCGACCGCCACCGTCCTGCTCCGGCGCGCGCCCCAGACCCTCGCCGTGGCCGACGTGCTGCTCGGCGCCCTGTCCTGCGGCGCCGTCTGGCTGCGCCGACGCCGGCCGGTCGGCCTCGCCGCCGCGATGGTCGTCGTCGGCTTCGTGTCCTCCACCGCGGGCGGCGCCGTCATGGTCGCCCTGTTCACCCTCGCCGTGCACCGGGCCTTCCGCTACGTCGCCTGGATCGGCGGCGCCGACCTCGCCCTCGTACCCGTCTACTACTGGCTGCGCCCGGACCCGGACCTGCCCTACCTGGGTTCCGTGGTGTTCGCCGTGCTGCTCGCGGTCTCCGTCATCGGCTGGGGCATGTTCGTGCGCTCCAAGCGGCTGCTGATGCTCAGCCTGCGGGAGCGGGCCCGCCGGGCGGAGACCGAGGCGCGGCTGCGCGCCGAGCAGGCGCAGCGGCTCGCCCGCGAGGCCATCGCCCGCGAGATGCACGACGTCCTCGCCCACCGGCTGACCCTGCTCAGCGTGCACGCGGGCGCGCTGGAGTTCCGGCCGGACGCGCCGCGCGAGGAGGTCGCCCGGGCCGCCGGAGTGATCCGGGAGAGCGCGCACGAGGCGCTCCAGGACCTGCGGGAGATCATCGGCGTGCTGCGAGCCGGCGAGGCCGACGACGCCGCCGGTGAGCGGCGCCGGCCGACGCTGGCCGCGCTGGACGCCCTCGTCTCCGAGTGCCGCGAGGCCGGCATGAAGGTCACCCTGGAGCACCGCGTCGCCGATCCGGCCGCCGTTCCCGCCTCCGTCGGCCGCACCGCCTACCGTATCGCCCAGGAGGCCCTGACCAACGCCCGCAAACACGCCCCCGGCGCCGAGGTCGCCCTGCTCCTCACCGGCGCCCCCGGCGAAGGCCTCACCGTCACGGTCACCAACCCGCCGCCCACCACCGAGCCCACACCCGTCCCCGGCTCCGGCCAGGGCCTGATCGGCCTCACCGAACGCGCGACCCTGACCGGCGGCCGGCTGGAGCACGGCGACACGGCCGACGGCGGCTTCGAGGTACGGGCCTGGCTGCCCTGGGGAGAGCCGGGACCGACGGCGTGACGGCGCCCTTCGTACGCCGGTCCGCCGGAGCCCGGGGCACCACCGGCGCGACGACCAGCCCTCGACCGGGTGACGACCATCCTGAGCGCCCCACCGGAACCCCCTGGCCGATGCGGTGAACGCGCCCTGGCCAGGCGGCACTTGTGGCCGACATCGGCAACACGGCCGACGGCGGCTTCGAGGTACGGGCCTGGCTGCCCTGGGGAGAGCCGGGACCGACGGCATGACGGCGCCCTTCGTACGCCGGTCCGCCGAGCCCGGGGCACCACCGGCGCGACGACCCGCCCTCGACCGGGTGACGGCCATCCTGAGCGCCCCGTCGGAACCAGGTCGCCAATGGAACGCGCCCTGGCCAGGAGGCATTTGGGGCCGACATCCGCCCTCGGCCGACTCATGCGGACCGCCGGACACGCACCCGACACGGCGTGATCCCATACGCCGAGGCGATGCCGGTCACGCGGCCCGACCCCGGGTGCCCAGGCGTGGCGCCATCGCCCCCGCAACCGTGATTACGTAAGGCCCATGACGCCGATCAGACTGCTCCTCGTGGACGACGACCCGCTCGTACGGGCCGGACTGGCCCTGATGATCGGCGGGGCCGAGGACATCGAGATCGTCGGGGAGGCCGCGGACGGCGCCCAGGCCGAGGAACTCGTCGCGCGCACCCGGCCGGACGTCGTCCTCATGGACATCCGGATGCCGTCGGTGGACGGGCTCACCGCGACCGAGCGGCTGCGCGCACGGTCCGACGCCCCGCAGGTCGTGGTGCTCACCACCTTCCACGCCGACGAGCAGGTGCTGCACGCCCTGCGCGCGGGCGCCGCCGGATTCGTGCTGAAGGACACCCCGCCCGCCGAGATCGTCCACGCCGTGCGCCGGGTCGCGGCCGGCGACCCCGTGCTGTCGCCCGCCGTCACCCGGCAGTTGATGCGGCATGCGGCCGGCAGTGCCGCCGACGCGCGCCAGGCACGCGCGCGTGAACGGCTCACCGTTCTCAACGACCGCGAACGCGAGGTCGCCGTCGCCGTCGGCCGCGGCCTGGCCAACGCGGCGATCGCCACCGAGCTGTTCATGAGCGTGGCCACCGTCAAGACCCACGTCTCCCGCATCCTCGCCAAACTCGGCCTCGACAACCGCGTCCAGATCGCCCTGCTGGCGTACGACGCCGGACTCCTCGAGGACGACGGGCACTAACCGGGTGTCCTGGACGTTCACGCGGTACGGGGTGCTGCTGTCCTGGCCTCGGGGGCCGCAAGGGGAGGACGGGAAGGACATGGAGCTGATCGACCTGGGGGAGTACGGCGACGAACTGCGCCGAAACCCGCACGCGGTGTACGCGCGCCTGCGCGAGCGCGGCCCGGTCCACCGCGTCCGGCCGCCGGGCTCCGACAAGAGCTACGAGAGCTGGCTCGTCGTCGGGTACGAGGAGGCCCGTGCCGCGCTCGCCGACCCGCGCCTTGCCAAGGACGGCAGCAGGATCGGCGTGACCTTCCTCGACGAGGACCTGATCGGCCGGCACCTGCTGGCCACCGACCCGCCGCAGCACACCCGCCTGCGCGGCCTGGTCGCCCGGGCCTTCACCATGCGCCGCGTCGAGCGACTGCGCCCACGCGTCCAGCAGATCACCGACGACCTGCTCGACGAGATGCTCCCGGCCGGCCGCGCCGACCTCATCGGCTCCCTCGCCTACCCGCTGCCCATCACCGTCATCTGCGAACTGCTCGGCGTCCCGGAGATGGACCGCGACGAGTTCCGGAAACTGTCGACGGAGGTGGTCGCCCCGACCAGCTCCCAGAGCGAGTACGACGCCGTGGTCCGCCTGGCCGAGTACCTGACGGAGCTGATCGAGGACAAGCGGTGCGCCGGCCCTGCCGACGACCTGCTCAGCGACCTGATCCGCACCACCGCCGAGGACGGCGACCGGCTCTCGGCGCAAGAGCTGCGCGGCATGGCCTACCTGCTGCTGATCGCCGGCCACGAGACCACGGTCAACCTCATCGGCAACGGCGTCCTCGCGCTGCTCACCCACCCCGGCCAACTCGCCGCCCTCCGCGCCGACATGGGCCTGCTGGACGGCGCGATCGAGGAGATGCTGCGCTACGAGGGCCCGGTGGAGACCGCCACTTTCCGGTACGCCACCGAGCCCCTGGAGATCGCCGGCACCCGGATCGGGCGGGGCGAGCATGTGATGATCGGCCTCACCGCGGCCCAGCGCGACGGCGCCCGCTACGCCGGACCGGACCGCTTCGACATCCGCCGCGACCCCCGCGGCCACCTCGCCTTCGGCCACGGCATCCACTACTGCCTGGGCGCGCCCCTGGCCCGCCTGGAGGGCCGTACGGCCATCGGCACCCTGCTGCGCCGCGCCCCGGCCCTCACGCTCGACGGCCCACCCGGCGAATGGCTTCCGGGCCTTTTGATGAGAGGCGTCCGCACCCTGCCGGTGCGCTGGTAGCTCTCCGGCCGCCCGCTCAGAGCCGCCCTTCGGCAGCCGTGCCGGGACCCGTGCCGCGAAGCCCCCTACCGGTCCGGGATCTCCGCCAGGGCCACCGGGCGCCGCTGCCGCCGGGAGACCTCGCAGGCCTCGGCCACCCGCAGGGCCTGCAGGGCCTCGTGACCGTCGCACGGGTTGGCGCGCTCGCCGAGCACCACCTGCACGAAGGCGTTCAGCTCGGCCTCGTACGCGGGGCCGAACCGCTCCAGGAAGCCCGGCCACGGCTTGTCCGCGGGCGGCGGCCCGGTCGGCTCGGTCGAGGCGAGCGGCGTGCGGTCGTCCAGGCCGACCACGACCGTGTCCGCCTCCCCGGCGAGCTCCATGCGCACGTCGTACCCGGCCCCGTTCAGCCGGGTCGCGGTGGCCGTGGCGAGCGTGCCGTCGTCCAGCGTGAGCAGCGCCGCGCCCGTGTCGATGTCGCCTGCCTCGCGGAACATCGCGGGCCCGGCGTCGGACCCGGTGGCGTAGACGTCGGTCACCTCACGGCCCGTCACCCACCGCAGCACGTCGAAGTCGTGGATCAGCGTGTCCCGGAACAGCCCGCCCGACAGCGGCAGCCAGTCGGGCGGGGGAGGTGACTGGTCGCAGGTCATCGCGCGCACGGTGTGCAGCCGGCCGAGGCGTCCGGAGCGGACGGCCTCGCGGGCACCGGCGTATCCCACGTCGAAGCGCCGCTGGAACCCCATCTGCAGGACCGTGCCCGCCCTCTCCACCTCGGCCAGTGCCTGCAGCGTGCCCGGCAGGTCGAGCGCGATCGGCTTCTCGCAGAAGACCGGCAGGCCCGAGCGGGCTGCCCGACCGATCAGTTCGGCGTGGGCCGACGTCGCCGTGGTGATCACCACCGCGTCCACGCCCCACGTGAAGATCTCGTCCACACCCGGCGCCGCCGTCTCACCCAGCTGGTGTGCCAGTCCCTGCGCCCGTGCCGGATCCGCGTCCGTCAGGATCAGTGATCCGACCTCGCGGTGGCGGCTGAGCGTTCTCGAGTGGAGGGTGCCGATGCGGCCCGTCCCGATGACCCCGATGCGCATGGAAACAAAGTGAGGGCGCACCCCGTACGCTGTCAATGCGCATGTCCGGACAACCGGACTACACAACTTCCCGTCAACCGACCACGGGGCTACGCTCGGGCCGTGTCGAAACCAGATGTGGACCCCACCGTGTCGCTCGACCTCCATGTGGACCGTAGCTCCCCGGTGCCGTTGTACTTCCAGCTCTCCCAGCAGCTGGAGGCCGCCATCGAGCACGGCAGCCTCACGCCGGGCAGCCTGCTGGGCAACGAGATCGAGCTGGCCGCGCGGCTCGGACTGTCCCGGCCGACCGTCCGCCAGGCCATCCAATCCCTCGTCGACAAGGGGCTCCTCGTGCGCCGCCGCGGCGTCGGCACGCAGGTGGTGCACAGCCAGGTCAAGCGCCCGCTGGAGCTGAGCAGCCTCTACGACGACCTGGAGGCGGCCGGTCAGCGCCCCGCGACCAAGGTGCTGGTCAACACCGTCGTGCCGGCCACCGCCGAGGTCGCCGCAGCGCTCGGCGTCCCCGAGGGCGGCGAGGTGCACCGCATCGAGCGGCTGCGCCTCGCGCACGGCGAGCCGATGGCGTACCTGATCAACCACCTCCCGCCCGGCCTGCTCGACCTGGACACCGACCAGCTGGAGGCCACCGGCCTGTACCGGCTGATGCGCTCGGCCGGGATCACTCTGCACAGCGCCCGCCAGTCCATCGGCGCCCGCGGTGCCACGGCGGCCGAGGCCGAGCGGCTCGGCGAGGACGAGGGCGCACCCCTGCTCACCATGCAGCGCACCACCTTCGACGACACCGGCCGCGCGGTCGAGTTCGGCGACCACACCTACCGCCCGACGCGCTACTCCTTCGAGTTCCAGCTGCTCGTCCGGCCCTGACCGCTGATCCCCGACGGCCGACCATCGATCCTGTTCGTCCCAATGTCCGGACAATCGGACCGGTAGATGATCCCCGGCTGCGTCATGAGTGTCACCTGTGTTCGATACTGGGGCGTTTGGGGCTGCTGAGCTGATCGCCGGCCCCTTCCGTACGTACAAACACAGCAAGAAGGGGCACTGCCTCGTGGCACGGTTCAGGACCTGGGCGGTCATCGCGCTGACAGGGGCACTTTCGCTGTCCCTCGCGGCGTGCAGCAGCACCGGAGGCAAGCGGGCCGAGGACGCCCGCAAGGCCGCCGCGGCCCAGGGGAGAGCGGCGGTGAACACACCGCGCTGGACCTTCGCGATGATCACCCACTCCGGAGACGGCGACACCTTCTGGGACATCGTGCAGAGCGGCGCCAAGCAGGCCGCCGTCAAGGACAACATCAACTTCCTGTACTCGCACGACGACGAGGCCCAGCAGCAGGCGCAGCTGGTGGACGCGGCGGTCGACAAGAAGGTCGACGGCATCATCGTCACCCTCGCCAAGCCCGACGCCATGAAGGCCGCCGTGGCCCGCGCCGAGAAGGCCGGCATCCCGGTCATCACGGTGAACTCCGGCTCCGAGGAGTCCAAGGCCTTCGGCGCCCTCACCCACATCGGCCAGGACGAGACCATCGCCGGCGAGGCCGTGGGCGAGGAGCTGAACAAGCGCGGGAAGAAGAAGGCCCTGTGCGTGCTGCACGAGCAGGGCAACGTCGGCCACGAGCAGCGCTGCGACGGCGTCGCCAAGACCTTCCACGGCACCCTGCGGAAGCTGTACGTCAACGGCACCGACATGCCTGACGTGCAGTCCGCCGTCGAGGCCAAGCTCCAGGCCGACGACTCCATCGACTCCGTCGTCACCCTCGGCGCGCCGTACGCCGACACCGCGGTGAAGGCGAAGGGCGACGCGGGCAGCACGGCCGAGATCGACACCTTCGACCTCAACGCCCAGGTCGCCGCCGAACTGAAGAACGGCACCCTCGGCTTCGCCGTGGACCAGCAGCCGTATCTCCAGGGCTACGAGGCGGTCGACCTGCTGTGGGCCTACAAGTACAACGGCGACGTCCTCGGCGGCGGCAAGCCGGTCCTGACCGGCCCGCAGATCGTCACCAGGGACCAGGCCGCCGCGCTGGCCGCGTACACCGAGCGGGGCACCCGATGAGCGCGACGACCAAGGAGACGGCCGACGAGCGAGCGATTGACGAAAGGAGTCTGCAGACCTCCGTCCTGCGGAAACTGCTCTCCCGCCCCGAGCTCGGCTCGACCGTCGGCGCGCTCGCCGTCTTCGTCTTCTTCGCCTGCGCCGCCGACGGGTTCCTGCGCGCCTCCAGCCTCAGCACGGTCCTGTACGCCTCCTCGACCATCGGCATCATGGCCGTACCGGTGGCGCTGCTGATGATCGGCGGCGAGTTCGACCTGTCGGCCGGTGTCCTGGTGACGTCCTCGGCGCTGATCTCCTCGATGTTCAGCTACCAGATGACGGCGAACACCTGGGTCGGCGTCGGCGTGTCCCTGCTGGTCACCCTCGCGATCGGCGCCTTCAACGGCTTCGTGCTCACCCGCACCGGGCTGCCCAGCTTCATCGTCACGCTGGGCACCTTCCTGATGCTGACCGGCATGAACCTCGGCTTCACCAAGCTGATCGACGGCACGGTGTCGACGAAGACCATCGGGGACATGGAGGGCTTCCCCGCCGCCCACGCGGTCTTCGCCTCGACGCTCACGATCGGCGGCGTCGACTTCAAGGTCACGATCCTGTGGTGGCTGGGCCTGGTCGCCCTCGCCTCCTGGATCCTGCTGCGCACCCGCACCGGCAACTGGATCTTCGCCGTCGGCGGCAACGAGGACGCGGCCCGCGCGGTCGGCGTCCCGGTGGCCAGGACCAAAATCGGCCTCTACATGGGCGTGGCGTTCGGCGCCTGGATCTCCGGCCAGCACCTGCTCTTCTCCTTCGACGCCGTCCAGTCCGGCGAGGGCGTCGGCAACGAGCTGATCTACATCATCGCGGCCGTGATCGGCGGCTGCCTGATCACCGGCGGCTACGGCAGCGCGATCGGCTCCGCCGTGGGCGCCCTCCTCTTCGGCATGACCAGCAAGGGCATCGTCTTCGCCGAGTGGAACCCCGACTGGTTCAAGTTCTTCCTCGGAGCGATGCTGCTCCTCGCGACCCTGCTCAACGCCTGGGTCAAGAAGCGCGCGGAGGTCAGCAAGTGACTCTGGTCGAGCTGGCCGACGTCAGCAAGCACTACGGCACCGTCCGCGCCCTCGAAGGCGTCTCGCTGGAGGTCCACCCCGGCGAGATCACCTGCGTCCTCGGCGACAACGGAGCCGGCAAGTCCACCCTCATCAAGATCGTCGCGGGTCTGCACCGGCACGACGGCGGCACCCTGAGCATCGAGGGCGAGGAGACGACCCTCTCCTCCCCGCGCGAGGCCCTGGACCGGGGCATCGCCACGGTCTACCAGGACCTGGCGGTGGTCCCCCTCATGCCGGTCTGGCGCAATTTCTTCCTCGGCTCCGAGCCCCGCAGGGGCAAAGGACCCTTCAAGCGCCTGGACACCGACCTCATGCGCCGTACGACCCGCGAGGCGCTGCTCCGCATGGGCATCGACCTGAGGGACGTCGACCAGCCCATCGGCACCCTCTCCGGCGGCGAACGCCAGTGCGTGGCGATCGCCCGCGCGGTCCACTTCGGCGCCAAGGTCCTGGTCCTGGACGAGCCGACGGCGGCACTGGGTGTGAAGCAGTCCGGTGTGGTCCTGAAATATGTGGCTGCGGCACGCGACGAGGGTCTGGGCGTTGTGCTGATCACCCACAACCCGCATCACGCGTACCTGGTGGGGGACAGGTTCGTGCTGTTGAGGCGCGGCACAATGGTGGGCAATTACACACGGGACGAGATCACCCTGGACGAGCTGACCCAGCAGATGGCGGGAGGGTCCGACCTGGACGCTCTGCGGCACGAACTGCGGCGGAGTTGAGGGGCGCACGACCAGCCACGGACCAGTCGCGCCCGGCACCGCTCGCGCGCTCCGTCCCCCTTCCCCGTACCGCACCCTTACCCACGGTGAGGCACAATCGAGCGCGATGAGCACCTACCGCGACCTCACCGCCCCCATCGGCTCCCGCCGAGCCCCGGTCCTGCGTACCGTCGGCACGCGGGAGCGCCGGTCCCACCTGACCGCACCCCGCGTGCCCACGGTCGGGATCGACATCGGCGGCACCAAGGTCATGGCGGGCGTCGTGGACGCGGACGGCAACATCCTGGAGAAGCTCCGCACGGAGACCCCGGACAAGTCCAAGAGCCCCAAGGTCGTCGAGGACACCATCGTCGAACTGGTCCTGGACCTGTCCGACCGGCACGACGTGCACGCGGTCGGCATCGGCGCGGCCGGCTGGGTCGACGCCGACCGCAACCGCGTCCTGTTCGCCCCGCACCTGTCCTGGCGCAACGAACCGCTGCGCGACCGCCTGAGCGGCCGCCTCTCCGTGCCGGTCCTCGTCGACAACGACGCCAACACCGCCGCCTGGGCGGAGTGGCGCTTCGGCGCGGGGCGTGGCGAGGACCACCTCGTCATGATCACCCTCGGCACCGGCATCGGCGGCGCCATCCTGGAGGACGGCCAGGTCAAGCGCGGCAAGTACGGTGTCGCCGGCGAGTTCGGCCATATGCAGGTCGTGCCCGGCGGCCACCGCTGCCCGTGCGGCAACCGCGGCTGCTGGGAGCAGTACAGCTCCGGCAACGCACTGGTCCGCGAGGCCAAGGAGCTGGCCGTCGCCGACTCCCCGGTGGCCTACGGGATCATCGAGCACGTCAAGGGCAACATCCACGAGATCACCGGCCCGATGATCACCGAGCTGGCCCGCGAGGGCGACGCCATGTGCATCGAGCTGCTCCAGGACATCGGCCAGTGGCTCGGCGTCGGCATCGCCAACCTCGCCGCCGCCCTCGACCCCTCCTGCTTCGTCATCGGCGGCGGGGTCTCGGCCGCCGACGACCTGCTCATCGGCCCCGCCCGGGACGCCTTCAAGCGCCACCTCACCGGCCGCGGCTACCGCCCCGAGGCCCGCATCACCCGCGCCCAGCTCGGCCCCGAGGCCGGCATGGTGGGTGCCGCCGACCTGGCCCGGCTGGTCGCCCGCCGGTTCCGCCGGGCCAAGCGCCGCCGGGTGGAGCGGTACGAGCGCTACGAGCGGTACGGCCAGGCCCGACGCGACCGGGACACCGTATGACCGCGTCGCTGCCCCGCCAGGCCGCCCCGCTGCACCCGCCGCGCCGCCCCGCCGAGGACGCCCGGCACAAGGCCAGGCGCCGCGCGCTCACCCTGCTGATCATCGGGCTGCTGATCGGCGTACCGGCCGGCTACCTGGTGATCTCCGCGAACCAGAGCCGCAACAGCGGCAAGGACAAGGAGGCGAAGTACTCGGCGACCGGCCTGACCCCGGGCTGGCCGTCGAAGGTGCAGCGCCGCCTCTACCAGGTGACGGTCCCGCACCCGGCCGACTACATCGCCTCCTACGAGACGAACAACTGGAAGACCAGCCGCCTCTACGTGCAGTTCCGCACCAACGCCGCCGGCCTGGACGGCTTCCTGCAGACCATGGGCGCACGCCGGGACGAGCTGAAGGAGGGCGACATCGCCATCGGCTCCCGCGACCAGAAGGTCAGCGGCTGGCACTTCACCGGCGCCGGCCCCTGGTGGGGACTCACCCACAAGCAGAAGAACCCGGCGCCGACGCAGGACGTGGTCGTGAACATGTCCGACCCGAAGTACCCGATGGTCTACGTCGTCTCCCGCACCGTCCCGTAGGCGCGGGCCCGGGCCGGTCCCGGGGCCGATTGTCAGACCCCGCCCGTAGAGTCGAAGACGTCTGATCCGGCACAGGGGCGGGAGGTGGCACGGCGTATGAGCGGCGGCACGGCGGCGATGGCCGAGCGCACGGGCGACTCCGGGCAGGCCGGGAACCCGGTCCCGGTGTGTCTCGCGTCCGTCTATCTGCCCGCGCCCCTCCCGCGCGAGGGCCGGATCGCCTTCTGGGACCCCGAGGGCGGGTCCGTCCCGGGCGACACCGCCGAGATCACGGTCGTACGGCGCCATGGTGCGGGGGTCCGCCGCCGGCAGGTGTCCGCGCTCACCCTGCCGCTCGCCGAGGCCCTGCCGGTGCTCGTCCGGGCCCGCCGCGACCCGGCCGCCCATCCGGCCACGGCCTGCTGGGGCGCCGCCGCGCTGCACGCGCTGCGGCTGGTCGCCCGCGGCCGGCTGCTGCCGGGCCTGACCCCGGCCGGCCATGACGCCTGGCGGGCCGGCCCGCTGGAGCCCGCCGACATCGCCCACCTGCGCGCGGTCGCCGCGGCCCTGCCCCCGGAGGGCCACGCCGTGCCGCTCCAGGACCCGGGCCCGCTCCGGCTGCCCGAGCCGGAGGCCCTGATCCGCTCCTTCCTGGACGCGGTCGCCGACACCCTGCCGCGCACCCCGGCCGCCCCCTACACCTCCGGCCGGCCCTTCGCCGCCCGGGAGGCCGTGGCGCTGCCCCGGGCCCATGAATGGGCGGCCGAGGTCGCCGCCGGCATGGACGCGGGCGTGCGGATCTCGCTGCGCCTGGACCTGTCCGCGTACGACGTCTTCGACGCCGGCGAGCACGAGGGCGCGCGCGCCGCGGGAGCGGCGATCGTGCAGGTGCACAGCCTCGCCGACCCCACCCTGGTGGCCGACGCGGCGTCCCTGTGGGCGGGGGAGGCCGACACGGCGTTCGGGCCCCGCTCGCGGGTGGACGCCGCCCTCGCCGTGCGGCGCGCGGCGCGCGTGTGGCCGCCCCTGGACCGGCTCGCCGAACAGGACGTGCCCGACGTCCTCGCTCTGTCCGAGGAGGAGCTGGGCGAGCTGCTCGGCGTCGGTGCCGCGCGGCTGGCCGCCGCCGGGGTCGCCGTGCACTGGCCCCGGGACCTCGCCCGCGACCTCACGGCCGCCGCGGTGGTCCGCCCGGCGCCCGGCTCGGCGACGGACGGCACCGGCTTCTTCGAGAGCGAGGAACTGCTCCGGTTCCGCTGGCAGTTGGCCCTCGGCGGAGATCCGCTCAGCGAGGCCGAGATGGACGCCCTCGCCGAGGCCCACCGCCCGGTCGTACGGCTGCGGGACCGCTGGGTGCTGGTCGACCCGGCCCTCGTCCGCAAGGCCCGCAAGCGCGAACTGGGCCTGCTCGACCCGGTCGACGCGCTGTCCGTCGCGCTCACCGGCACCGCCGAGGTCGACGGCGAGACCGTGGAGGCGGTGCCGGTCGGCGCGCTGGCCGCCCTGCGCGACCGGCTCACGGCGGGCCTGCGCCCCGCGGACCCGCCGGCCGGCCTCGCCGCCGCCCTCCGCGACTACCAGCTGCGCGGTCTGGCCTGGCTGGACCTGATGACCTCCCTCGGCCTCGGCGGCTGCCTCGCCGACGACATGGGCCTCGGCAAGACCGTCACCCTCATCGCCCTGCACCTGAAGCGCGCCCGCACCGAGCCGACCCTGGTCGTGTGCCCCGCGTCCCTCCTGGGCAACTGGCAGCGGGAGATCACCCGTTTCGCGCCCGGCGTCCCCGTCCGCCGCTTCCACGGCCCGGAGCGCACCCTGGACGGCGTCGACGGCGGTTTCGTCCTCACCACGTACGGCACCATGCGCTCCACCGCGGCCCGCCTGGCCGAACGGCCCTGGGGCATGGTCGTCGCCGACGAGGCCCAGCACGTGAAGAACCCCTTCTCGGCCACCGCCAAGGCCCTGCGCACCATCCCGGCCCCCGCGCGCGTGGCGCTGACCGGCACCCCGGTGGAGAACAACCTCTCCGAGCTGTGGGCCCTGCTCGACTGGACCACCCCCGGACTTCTCGGCCCGCTGAAGTCCTTCCGCGCCCGGCACGCGCGAGCGGTGGAGACGGGCGAGGACCAGGAGGCGGTCGAGCGCCTGGCCCGCCTGGTACGGCCGTTCCTGCTGCGCCGCAAGAAGTCCGACCCCGGCATCGTCCCCGAGCTGCCCCCCAAGACCGAGACGGACCACCCGGTGCCGCTCACCCGCGAGCAGGCCGCGCTGTACGAGGCGGTGGTGCGCGAGTCCATGCTGGCCATCGAGACCGCCGAGGGCATCGCCCGCCGGGGCCTGGTCCTGAAGCTGCTCAGCGCGCTGAAGCAGATCTGCGACCACCCGGCGCTGTACCTGAAGGAAGACCCGCACGCCGACCGGCTCCTGGCCCGCTCCGGCAAACTCGCCCTGCTGGACGAGCTGTTGGACACCCTCCTCGCCGAGGACGGCTCGGCGCTCGTCTTCACCCAGTACGTCGGCATGGCCCGCCTCATCACCGCGCACCTGTCCGCCCGTGCGATCCCGGTGGACCTGCTGCACGGCGGCACCCCGGTTCCGGAGCGCGAGCGCATGGTGGACCGCTTCCAGAGCGGCGAGACACCGGTCCTGGTGCTCTCCCTGAAGGCCGCCGGCACCGGCCTGAACCTCACCCGCGCGGGCCATGTCATCCATTTCGACCGCTGGTGGAACCCGGCGGTCGAGGAACAGGCCACCGACCGCGCGTACCGCATCGGCCAGACCCAGCCGGTCCAGGTCCACCGCCTGGTCACCGAGGGCACGGTCGAGGACCGCATCGCCGAGATGCTCACCGCCAAGCGCGCCCTGGCCGACGCCATCCTGGGCTCCGGCGAGGCGGCCCTCACCGAACTGACCGACCGCGAGCTGTCCGACCTCGTCTCGCTGCGGAGGCCGTCGTGACGAACGGCGAACAGCGCCCCGGCGACGCCGCCCGCCGGGCCCTGCGGGAGGCACGGCAGCGGGCGGAGACCGAGCGGGCCGGGGGCGCACGGATCGGAGCCGAACAGGCCGGGTACGGGCGGGCGGAGGCGGCGCGGGAGGAGACCACGGACGAGCAGGCGGCGTCCAGGCGCGCGGTCGCCGGGCCGGGCACCGCGGAGCGGAGGCCCGCGGACGTCGCCCGGGCAGCTCTCCGGTCGGCCATGCCGTCCGTGCCCGCCCGGTCGGACACACCCGGCACACCGGACGAGACCGGCGAGTCCACCGCATCCGCCGAGAGCAGGACCACAGGCGCTCGCGCACAGTCCGCCGACGGAGGTGCGCTCGGTGCCGTCGGACGATCCGCGGACGAAGGCGGGCCCGGTGCAACGGCGCGGTCCGCGGGTGCGGGTGGCCGGGACGCGTCCGGGGCTGCCGGTGCGGGGGAGCGAGGCGTGTCCGGGGCCGGCCGTGCGGGGGACCGTGACGTGTCCGTGGGCACCCGTGCGAGTGATCGGGAGCTGCCCGGCTTCGCGCGTGCGGGAGAGGGAGACGTGCCCGGGGGCGCCCGTGCGGATGACCGTGATGTGTCTCGGGCCGCCCATGGGCGGGAGCGAGGCGTGTCCGGGGCCGGCCGTGCGGGGGACCGTGACGTGCCGGGAGGCGCCCGTGTGAGTGATCGGGAGCTGCCCGGCTCCGCGCGTGCGGGAGAGGGAGACGTGTCCGGGGGCGCCCGTGCGGAACGGCCGGTGGTGCGGCCCGCCGACGTGGCCAGGGAGGCGCTCCGGTCCGCCCGCCGGGAGGCGCTGCGCGCCGAGGCCGAGGCCGGCGAGGCCGCCGCGCGCGGCAAGCGGTCGACTGAGCCACGTACCCGACGCGGGCCGCGCGCGACCGGTGGCCCCGCAGCCACGGCGCCGCACCCCGCGACCGCCCCTGGACCGGACTCCCGAGGCGCCCGCATCAAGGCTGCCCAGGAGATGCGGAGCTACCTGGCCAACGCCTTCCGGATGCCGACGTGGTCCGACACCCCCGAGGACGAGACCCCGGGCACGGACACCAGCGGCAGCGCCGACAGCGCCGACATCACCGACACCTCCCAGCCGCGCCCCGTCACCACCCCCGCCGAGCCGGACCCGACGCGGGACGAGCCAGCAAACCCGGCCACCCCCGCCGAACCGCACCCCACGCCCCCCGCGCCGGTGTCCCCCCACGTGCCCGCCACCATGGCCACCCCCCACCGCGACTCCGAACTGCGCCGCACCTTCCCGGAGTTCGCGCCCCGCGAGGCCACCGACGAGGGCGCGCTGTTCGCCGGGACCTGGTGGGGCAACGCCTGGGTGGCCGCGCTGGAACAGGGCGCGCTGGACCCCAAGAGGCTGGCGCGGGGCCGCTGTTACGCCGACCAGGGGCACGTCGACGCGATCACCGTGACCCCGGGGCTGGTGCTGGCGTACGTCCGGGGGAGCCGGCCCCGCCCCTACCGGGTACAGGTGCGGGTCCGCACGCTGGAGGACGCGGACTGGGCGCGGTTCCTGGACGCGGCCGCCGACCGGCCGGGGCACATCGCCGCGCTGCTCGACAAGGAACTGCCCCAGTCCCTCGCCGACTGCGGTGTGCCCCTGCTGCCCGGCCCCGGCGACCTCGTGCCGCGCTGCAGCTGCCCCGACTCCGGGCACCCCTGCAAGCACGCGGCCGCGCTCTGCTACCAGACGGCACGGCTGCTCGACGCCGACCCGTTCGTGCTGCTCCTGCTGCGCGGCCGGGGCGAGCGGAGCCTGCTCGACGCGCTGTCCCGGCGCAGCGCCGCCCGCGCGGCCCGCGCCGCCCAGGAGCGGCAGCCGCAGTCCCTGCCGGGTGTACGCGCCGCCGACGCCCTCGCGCCGCGCGAGCTCCCGCCGCTGCCCCCGCCGTTGCCGGCGCCCCCGCACCCCGACCAGCCCCCGGTCTATCCGGCGGCGCCCGGCGGCCCGGACCCCTTCGCGCTGGACCAGCTCGCGACCGACGCCGCCGCCCGCGCCCACGCGCTGCTCGGCACCGGACGGGACCCGGTGGGCGAGCTGACCCTGTGGCAGGACGCGGTGCGCCTGGCCGCCGCCCGCCCCGGCTCCGGCCTCACGGCCGCCACCCGCACCCTCTACGCCACGCTCGCCGCGGCCGTCGGCCGCCCCCCGGCCGACCTCGCGCGGGCCGTCGCGGCCTGGCGCCAGGGCGGGGCCGCCGGGCTGGCCGTCCTGGAGGAGGAGTGGGACCCGCCGGCCGGCCGCTTCGACCGGGCCCGCCCGCTGCTGCTGGCCGCCGACCTCCCGGCGTTCCGCCCCTGGCGCAACCGCCTCACCCATCCGCGCGGCCACGTCCAGCTGCGGCTGGGCCGCGACGGCCTGTGGTACGCGTACGAGTCGGAGCCGGGCCGGGACGACTGGTGGCCCCGCGGCACGCCCGACCTGGACCCGGTGGGCGCGCTGACCGGCCTCGGCACACCGGACGACGGCTGACCGCCGCGACGCGGCAAGGCCGGTGCCGGCAGCGGTGGTCGCTGCCGGCACCGGCCTTCGGGTGCCGGGGTGCGTCGGCTCAGTACGCGGAGTTGACGTTGTCGATGGAGCCGTAGCGGTGGGCGGCGTAGTTGGCGGCCGCGGTGATGTTGGCCACCGGGTCGGTGACGCTCTTGGCGGTGCCGGCGACGTGGTAGGCGTTGAAGGTGGGGTCGATCACCTGCAGCAGGCCCTTGGAGGGGGTGCCCTGCTTGGCGTTGACGTCCCAGTTGTTCTGGGCGTTGGGGTTGCCGCCGGACTCGCGCATGATGTTGCGCTTCAGGCCCTCGTAGCTGCCCGGGATGCCCTTGGCCTTCATGATGGCCAGGGACTGCTTGATCCAGCCGTCGAGGCTGCCCGCGGTACCGGTCTTGCCCTGGGAGGTGGTGCTGCCGTCGTTCGAGGACGCGTTGACCACGGTGGAGGCCGACACCTGCGTCGCTTCGGCGGCCTGGGCGTTCGCGGGCATCAGAGTCAGGGCGACGGCCGCCGCGCCGGTGGTGGTGATGCCGGTGAGGGCGAGGGTGCGCAGGCGAGCGATGCGGGTGCGGGTGGTCATGGTCATACGGAAGGAACTCTCCACGGAAGGACGTAGTCGGTGCCGGCCGCTGTTGGTCGCGGTGGCCTGGGGCGGTGCCCCGGGTCGCCTCGGGAGTGGCGGATCCGGCGGTGTCCCGCTCGGTCCGTCCGGTGGCTCCCGGCGATGACAGCAATGTTTAGCGGCGAGCTGAGCGCGGCGCAAAAATGTGACGTACTACCCAACCACGTAGCAATGTCCGAAATCAGCTATTAAATGGAGACTTTTATGCAGGTGGGTTGAGTGTGGGGTCTACGGCCCTGCCTAGGATGTGATCTGGCTCCTATGGGTGGCATCACACGCAGAGCCCCTCTGGCGGGGGTCCGGAGTCGACTCGCGAGGGGTAGATCGGGGTCTCACGATGGAAGACCCAGACCATCGACCCCTTGGACGGCACCATGTCCGTGACCCGCCCCAAAGGCTCCGCGAGGGCCCGGCACCGGATCATCCTGGGAAGCGCGCTCGGCGGACTTCTCCTCGCCGGCGGGCTCGTCGGCTGCGGCAACGGCAACGGCCAGAGCGCCGGGTCCTCGCCCACGGCCGGCACTCCCCGTACGCCGAACGTCTCATCGTTCTCCGGTACGCCGCCGTCGGCTCTGGCGTCCTCGGCCTCCTCGGCGATCAGCTCCGCCCGGGCGTCCGCCTCCGCGGCGGCGTCCTCCGCCTCGGCCCGCGCCTCCGAGTTCGAGGCCTCGGTGGACGCCGAGACCCAGCGCAGGAGCGCGGCGGCGGAAAAGGAACTGAAGAACGTCAAGGGCCGGGGCAACGCGCTCTCCGAGGTCTCCATGACGGGCATCCCGAGGTCGCAGTCCGGCGGCGTACACGCAGTCCTGGTCACCGTCACCAACAAGACCGACAGCACGGCCTCCTACGCCATACAGGTCGACTTCAAGGACGCGTCCGGCAAAGTGGTCGAGACGCGGTACGTCGGCGCGGAGCACCTGGAACCCGGGAAGAAGGACCAGTCCATCGCCTTCAGCCGCCAGCCGAAAGAGGCGAAGCTGACGGCTGACCTCGCCAAGGCCCAGCGCTACTGACGCCGACCCGCACGTCCGGCCGCCCGGCTGGGCACGGTCGAACGGGCCGGCTGCCGGCGCCTGCCGACGTGGAGGGGGCCGGAGGTGTGCTGCCCTCGGCTCATGGTGGCGTGCTCGTGTGCGTGGCCGGCCGGTCCGTTGTCGCCGACGGCTGTCGCGGGAGCGGCCGTGCGCCCGGCGGTGCGGCGTGAGGGCGTCTCGGTGTCGCGCCGGTGGCTGTGCGGGTGGAGCGGGCGGGCTGCCGGCGCCCGTCGGCGTGGACGGGGGCCGGGGGTGTGCGAGGAGTTCCAGGTCATCGATGGTGTGCTGCCCTGGCCCACGGTGGCGTGCCCCTGTACGTGGCCGGCCGGCCGGTCCGTCGTCGCCCTCGTGCGTGCGGCCGGTGAGGAGACACTCCGGTGCGGGTGTGACACGGCCTGCCCGGGTCGGCATCTACACTCAGTTGGTAGCCGCAAGCAACGGAACGTGAGTGGTGCTCGTCCGTTGCCGCACCGCGAAGGCGACCTGGTCGACCGCACGTACACAAGCCTCGGAGCCGGGCTGGGTCCGGGTGGCGAGGCGAGGCAGGAGATCCGCACGCATGACCACGTCCGCATCCCCGGCTCGTGGGGGTACCGAAGCGATACCGGCATCGGCACCGGCCGGCAGGCTGACGCACCGTCAGATCATGACGATCCTCGGCGGCCTGATGCTGGGGATGTTCCTCGCGGCACTCGACCAGACCATCGTCAGCACCTCGATCCGCACGATCGCCGACGATCTGCACGGACTCAGCGCCCAGGCGTGGGTCACCACCGCGTACCTGATCACCTCCACCATCAGCACGCCGCTGTACGGCAAGCTGTCCGACCTCTACGGCCGCAAGCCCTTCTTCCTGGCGGCCATCACGATCTTCATCGCCGGCTCGGCGGCCTGCTCCTTCGCCACCTCGATGACGGAGCTGTCCGCCTTCCGGGCCTTCCAGGGCATCGGCGCGGGCGGTCTGATGTCACTGGCGCTGGCGATCATCGGTGACATCGTGCCGCCCCGCGAGCGGGCCCGGTACCAGGGCTACATGCTCGCCATGTTCGGCTCCTCCAGCGTGCTCGGCCCGCTGATCGGCGGTTTCCTCGCGGGCCGCGGCAGCATCCTGGGCATCGCAGGCTGGCGCTGGGTGTTCCTGGTCAACGTGCCGGTCGGCATCATCGCGCTGTTCGTCGTCGCCAAGGTGCTGAACCTCCCGCACACCCGGCGCGAGCACCGCATCGACTGGTGGGGCGCGCTCACCATCGCCATCGGTGTGGTGCCGCTGCTGCTCGTGGCCGAGCAGGGCCAGGACTGGGGCTGGACCTCCACGAAGGCCTGCGTCTGCTACGCGGTCGGCGCGGTCGGCCTGCTGGTGTGGGTCCTCGTCGAACGGGCGATGGGCGAGGAGGCCCTGATCCCGATGCGGCTGTTCCGCAGCCCGGTGTTCAGCAAGATGAGCCTGCTGTCCGTGCTCATCGGCATGGGCATGTTCGGCGGGATGATGATGGTCCCGCTGTACCTGCAGATCGTGAAGGGCGTCAGCCCCACCAAGTCCGGTCTGCTGATGCTGCCGCTGATGGTCGGCATGATCGCCGGGACCATCGTCGTCGGACGCATCATCCAGAAGACCGGCAAGTACAAGATCTTCCCGGTCATCGGCACCCTGCTGATCATCGCCGCCATGCTGCTGTTCCACTACCGGGTGCAGTGGGACACCGCACTGCCGGAGACCATGGCCTACATGGCGCTGTTCGGCATCGGCCTCAGCGGATGCATGCAGATCCTGACGCTGGCCGTGCAGAACGCCGTGGAGCCCAAGGACATGGGCGTGGCGACCGCCTCGGCCACCTTCTTCCGGCAGATGGGCGGCACCGCCGGCACCGCGGTCTTCCTGTCCGTGCTGTTCAGCACCGTCGGCGACAAGATCAGCTCGGCCTTCCGCACGGCGTACGGGACGCCCGCGTTCCAGGCCGCGCTGCACGACCCGGCCGTAGGGGCCAACCCCGCGAACAAGCCGGTCCTGGAGATGTTCCAGCACCCGCAGGCGGGCGGCGGAAGCGGCTCGGGCGTGCTCGACGACTCCTCGTTCATCCAGCGGCTCGACCCGCGCCTGGCCCAGCCGTTCAAGGTCGGCTTCACCGACTCGATGCAGCTGGTGTTCCTCATCGCGGCGGCGGTGCTGGTCCTTGGCTTCCTGGTCGCGGTGTGGACCAAGGAGGTGCCGCTGCGCAAGGTCTCCGGACTGGAGGCACGGGCCGCCGAGGAGAACGCCGGCTCCGCACCGGAGGCGACCGCGACCATGACCGCCGAGCTGGCCGCGACCACGGCCACCGAGCCCGCTGATCGGTTCGCACCCGCTCCCGGCGCTTCGCCGTACGGCGTCCACGGCCGGGTGCTGGACGGCACGGGCGCGCCGGTGCCGCAGGCCGTGATCACCTTGATCGACGTGAACGGACGGCAGCTCGGCCGCGTCGTCAGCGGCGCGGACGGGGCCTACGCGCTGTCCGTCGCCGGACCCGGCACCTATGTGCTGATCGGCGCCGCCGGCGCCCGGCAACCGCAGGCCGTCACGGTGCTGGTCGGCGAGGAGCCGGTCGAGTGCGACCTCGCGCTCAGCGGCACCGTCGCCCTGACCGGGACGGTCCGGGACGCCGTCGACGGGCAGCCGCTGCCCGGAGCGCTGCTGGTCGCGACCGACGTGCGCGGCGAGGTCGTGTCCTCCGGCACCTCGGCCGCCGACGGCTCCTTCGAGCTCGCCGACCTGGTCCCCGGCGGCTACACGCTCGTGGTGAACGCGCCCGGACACCGCCCGGCCGCCCTCCCGGTCGACGTCACCCCGGGAGCCGCGGACGTCTGCGAGATCGGCCTGGAACCCGGCGCCCGGCTCCACGGTGTCGTCGGCACCGCGACCGGCCGGCCGCTCGGCGACGCCAAGGTCACCCTGCTGGACTCGGCCGGGAACGTGGTCGGCACCATGATCACCGGCTCCGACGGCGCCTACGGGTTCACCGACCTCGACGGCGGCGAGTACACCGTCATCGCCGGCGGCTACGCCCCGGTCGCCGCCGCGGTGCGGCTGGACGGCAGCGGCGTCACCGGCTTCGACGTCGAGCTGTCCCACCAGGAGGAGTCCCGGTAGCGGCACCGTGCCGGATCGCATGTGAACGATCTTCGCGGAGCCCTCACAACAGCGGACGACTCGCGTCGGGCTGTGACCCGGGCACGTGCGAAATGGTGAGATGTGAGAGCGTGCAGGACGTGAGTGAGACACCGACGCATACCCTGCAGTACCGCTTTGACGGGAGAGAAGACGCCCCAGTTCTGATCCTGGGTCCCTCACTCGGCACGACCTGGCACAGGTAGGCGGAACCGTCTTCTGGCGTCCACGTGGTCCGAAACGATAGTGGTTGCGTCGGGTGGGGTCCCTGTGATCCTGGTGCGTCGATTGTGTTGGTGACAGGGAAGTGACACCTGACGGTCACTGAGGCCCCCGCCGGGCAGGCCCCCGGGGTTTCTGCGCGCGGCAGTTGGCGGCCCCCGGCAACCACCGCGATCGGGCGCATCACCGACCCGGACGACACCTGGGACGAGCAGCGGCTGCAGCTCGTTCTTCTCCAGGCGGACGATGTCGATGTTGGAGCGTGCAAGCCCAGCGAGGCTGCTGCCTTAACTCTGGACGGCGGCCTCGCGGTAGGTCTGAGAGGCGCACTTCAGGTGCCCGGACGGCACCGCTCAGGGCACTACGAGCCTTCGAACCTGCCATGGCGAAGAGGATGCGGGGCTGACTTCGCCATGTGACCTTGTCGATCCCCGCAGAGATGACCGCCCCACTGGTTGCCACATCGGTGAAGGTCACATTCCACCTGTGGTCCTGTAGACGCTGCTGTTCGCGGCGGAGCGCGTCATGCAGTGTCCGCATGCCAGGGTCGAGGACCCAGGTCCCGTCCCGGTAGTGCTCGAACCCGATGCGCGACCACGCGCGTCCAAGGCGAGCGCGAGCCGCAGCGAGGGCCGTCTCGTCCGCTTTCTCCCGGGATCCCGGCGGAGGCACGGGTGCGTCGTCGTCCAGGGGTCCGGGGAACAGGGCGATCACCCCAGCTCCGTGGCTGAGGTAGTCCAGGGCCAGCCCGGTGAGGTAGATGCCGAGCCCCTGTCCACGAAAGCGCCGGTCCATCCTGAGCGGTCAACGATCGTGGTCTTGCCCGGAAGAGCGAGGTCCTCGTGCAAGTCGTCTCGAAGGTCCCCCAGCTCGGGGTCGTACAGGGCGGTCCCGATCTCGCAGAGATCGACGCTGGCGGCGTCGAGGCTCTCGACGATGTTCGGCGAGCGCCAGTGGTCGACGACGTACAGCTCGATCGTCCCGAAGCAGGGGCCGGGGCCTTCGTCCTTGAAGTGCATGCCGATGTCCCAGCGCTGGACGCTGTCGTCGTGCCACGGTCCGAGCCAGTGCTCGCTTGAGTAGCTGAGGATGATGTCGTCGATGGTCCGCCTGGTGCTCGGCCAGCGGAGCCTGGGCGGGTGGTGGGATGGGGACGCCGTTCACGACTCCTCGCTCTCAGGGCGAGGGTGCGGGATCAGCGGCCGGGTGCTCTCGTGCTCGGTGACGAGCAGCCCGGTCGTGCAGGCCGGGAGCACCTGGGGGGTGGGGAGGATGATCTGGGCGTTGTCGCCGACGGTCGCTGCGCAGACCTTCAGGGCGGCGTTGACGAGGCGCTCGCCTTCGGGGCCGCCGCCGAGGCCGTCGAAGGGGGCGTCGAGCCACTGGGTGGCGGGCAGGCGGACGAGCGGCATGGTACGGGCGGCTTCGAGGCACATGAGGTGGTAGGCCGTGTGGGCCAGGCTCACCAGGCCCGCGGACCGGGCGAGTTGCTTCATCGACTGGTTATTGATCTTGGGGGCGAAGGTCTTCGGTTCGATCACAGCAGTGCGGATTTTGTCGGGCGCCATCGGGATCACCAAGTCGGCGAAGATCTGCGACAGGCACTTCGCAGTCTGCCGACGGTGTTCCTGGGAATCTTCCTCTGCGGCCGCCCACTCTCTTGCCGCCTCGTCCGCCCGCTTCGCCAAGGAGTCGGCGAGCTTTTCGAGTTTGCCGATCCGGACCAGCTCCTTGCGCCGGTCTTTCACTTCGGCCAGCCGGGCGTGGGCCTCGGCTTCGGCGGCGGCCGCCTGGGCCAGAGCCTTCTCACGCGGAGTGACCTCCTTCGCCCGGTACGCCTCGGCCCGGCTAGCCAGCCGCTCGGACTCTGGCTGGGGCGCTCGGGGCGGGAGTGCGGCGGCGGTTTGCTTGATCCCTACTGGGCTGGTGGGGGTGTAGTTGGATGCGTTGATGGCCCAGGCGGGTCGGTCGATGTCTTCACCTGCCCAGATCGTCCAGGTGATGAGGCTGGCATTGGGGTCCTGGGCGGCGAAGGCATCAAGCGTGAGGCCGGCGTTTCCGTTCGCGTGTGCCGCCGGGACGCTGTCTCCCTGTGCGGTGCGAGCGTCACCGGAGTGCTCCCGGCGGCCGTTGGAAAATGAAAGTTACATCCGCGGAGCAACACTGCCGGTAGCTTCCATTGGACACCGACCGGCTGACACACAAGAAGGAGCCGTGACAGCCGATCAGTCACGGGGCAGCGGTGTACCAGGAGGCCAGAACCACGTGCCCGGCCCATTCCGATGAGGTATGGCAGCGGTTCGCGCAGGACAGCGAGCGGGCCATTCGGCGCTCGGCACCCCCTACGGAGCCGTCCGCGAGGGAACGCACGGCCAGGGTGGGGCAGACGCTGGAGACTGCGGTCGGCGAACTGTGGTGGCCCGACGAGCCCAGCGCCGGTTGGCGTGCCATGGATGACCGCGCACGACGTCGCCGCGTCGGCCAATGCCACATTTTCAACGTCGCTGGGATGCCATCGAGGGCGTGTCCTTCGTGTGCGGCGGTGTCTGTCCGCCGCAGGGGCCGAGGGCCGAGGCCGCTGGCAGGTCTGACGGCATCCATGGAAAGCGTCTCGAACGCGTGGAGCCAGGGCCGTTCGGCCCTTGTTGACCATTGGGCGTACTGGCTTCACTGATCCGGCGGTCCCGCCTGTGGTGTTTTGCCTTGCCTGTGGGCTCGGCGTAGCGGTCCCGCTCACGGGCGAGGCCCGGGCGGGGCCGCGTAGCACGAGGACGGATGGGAGAACGCTGTATGGCGGGGAGGCGAGCGCGGAGATGATCGCGGCGGTCGGGCACGCCGACCTGACTCCGGACACGCTGGAGCTGGTGGAGGTCGAGCTGCAGGCGGCGCTGGAGCGGCTCCCCGAGCGGGACTCGGCACTGGCGCGGGCAGGTGCCGGTGTGCCGGTGGCATTCGGGCGGGCCGTGCGTGCGGCGGGTCGGGAGCTGGTCGTGGTGACTCCCACGCAGGGGATGGTGCCCGCGCTGCTGCCGGTGCGGGACCGGGGGGCGGTCGGGGAGCTGGTGTCTCTCGCCCAGTGGGTGCACCTGCTGGCGTACGACCCTGCCGACCGGGACGCGTGCGTCGGCGCGGACGAGCGGATGATCGCCGGATGCCGGCAGTTGCTGGCCGTGTGGGACGGCTCGCCCTCCAACGGCCGTGACGCCACGGCTCACCTGGTGGCGTACGCCCGGGCCCACGGCGTTGCGGTGGAGGTCGTCTGGCCGGAGGGAGCCACCCGCGAGGCGATACCCGCGGGGCCGGTGCTTGACGCCGGTCGCCGCTCACGCGGCAACAGCCATCTCTCGACCACCATGGGCCTGGTGCCCACTCGGACCACAGGCAAGGCGGACCAACCTCGATGACCAGCACCACCGCCACCGCACACCGCCTCACCAGGAAAGACGGACGACGAGGAGAGATCACACCGGAGGGCGCCACCGGCGCCTCGCGTGCCTTCGCCTGGCTGCTGATCGTGTCCGGCGCGCTCGGCATCCTCGCCTCCTTCGTGATCACCCTCGACAAGTTCCAGCTCCTGCAGGACCCGCACTTCTCGCCCTCGTGCAACCTCAGCCCGGTGCTGTCCTGCACGAACGTCATGCGCAGCACCCAGGCGTCCGTGTTCGGATTCCCCAACCCGATGCTGGGCCTGCTCACCTACCCGGTGGTCGTCGCCCTCGGGTTTGCGCTGCTGGCCGGCGCCCGCTTCCGGCGCTGGTTCTGGCTCGGACTGAACGCGGGCACGTTGTTCGGCGCCGGCTTCTGCATGTGGCTGATGACCCAGGCGCTGTACGAGATCGGTGCCCTGTGCCTGTGGTGCTGCCTGGCCTGGGCGGCCACCATCGCGATGTTCTGGTACATCACCGCGCACAACCTGCGGCACGGGATCATCCGCGCCCCTCGCGGTGTGGTGGCCGGGGCGCTGGAATTCCACTGGGTGGTGCCGGTCACCTGGTACCTGGCCATCGTGATGCTGATCGCCACGCGCTGGTGGTACTACTGGCAGACACTGCTCTGAGCGTGTCCGTCCCCCAGCAGGCCGCTTCCAACGCGCAGCGCGGACACAGAGGTTCACACGCTCGCCGCAGAGGCACGCCACCCCGTCCTTCTCCTGCCGGGTGGTGTTGCTGGCGTTGGGAACGTCAGCGTAGCCCTCGTACCAGGTGTGACTCGATTGACCCTCACGAGGCGTAGCCCGAGCTTCCGTATGCGCCGGACTGCGCCGACGAGGTGATGGGGCTCTGCCGTCACCGGTGCGCGGGAGTGCGCAGGGCCAGGACGGCCAGGGCGTCATGGCCATCGCTGGGTTGGTGGTCGGGATGTTCGACCAGGCCATCGGTGAAAAGGACCACCGTGGAGTTTGCGCCGAGTGGGTGGGTGTGGTCGGGGCGGAACTGGTCGGTGCGACGCCCAGGGGAGACCGGGGCCGGAGTGCAGGTACTGCGTGCGGCCGTCGGGTGTGGTGCAGCAGCGCCGCATCGTGGGGCGTACGGATGATGACCTCGCCGTCGTCCACGACGTGGTTGACGGGGCCGATGGCAGGAAGTGCCCGGTGGGCGAAGACGATCCGGGCCAGGGGCACACTGGCCAGCTGTCGCAGCGCCTCCGCCTCGCTCACGGGGTGGCGGCCGCTTTTGGTCATCCTGCGGACGGATTCGTCGTTCACCGAGTTCCTCACCGTATGTGCCAGTTGGGACGGGCGCCGCCCACGGGCACGGGACGGGTACCGGGAGCACCTGCGGTCCGGCGACTCAGTAGAAGCCGGCTGGATGCCGGTGAGCAGACGGGTCGCATTCCAGGCCGTTCGGCCCTGGTCCGGTCGCGCCACACGAAGAAACGATCCTACGGAACACAGAACACCCAATGAGAGCAGGTGGGCCGTCGTGCTGCTGCGTTTCCCCGTGTCGCCGTCCGAGGCACTAGGAGTGCGTCGACGCCGGGGCGGTCCCGGTCGGTGGGGCCACGATGCTGTGAGCCGACTGGCAGCGGCATGGCTTCCCGGGCCTGGCGGTATCGCTGCGCGATCTGCCAGAGGCGAACGTGCTGGGGCCGGACCGTGTCGGCGCGGCCGTCACCCTGGACCGGGTCGGCGCCGAGGTGCCGCACGCTCTGTGGCAGGCCGCCGCGGCGGTCGGCAACCCGATGGTGCGCCGGACGGCCACGGTGGGAGGCAACCTCGCCGGTTCGGGGCCGCGCTGTCTGCTGTCGGCCCTGCGGGTGCTGGAGGCCCGCGCGGTGGTCCTGGACCGGCAGGACATGGTGGGGGCTGACCTTGACCAGAGCCTGGCCGAGGGGCGCCTCATGCTCGGTCTGCGCTGGACAGAGCCCTTGGCCAGCGGTTACCGCAAGCTGGAGGCGCGGGCGGGAGGTCCACCGCCGATCGTCGCGACCGCCCTGCACGCCCCGCCGGGAGGCACCGCCTACGCGCGCGTCGCCGTCCGGGTCGGTCACGAGGTGCTGGCCGGGTGGGCGGAGGCCGACGGCGGGACGGGGGCAGTGCTGCGAGAGTTGCGGGAGACCGCTTTGGCCGGCCTTCCGCAGGATGTGCAGGACGTTCTGGCGGATCAGGTGACTGGCGTACTCGCGGGCGCGGCTGCCCGCTGAAGAAGGCGAAGGGAGCGAGGGCCGAACGGCCCTGCCCAGCGATGCTTCGCCCGGTTAGGTTCGCGGGGTGCAACGCAAGAACATCCCCGATCCGGGCTTCGCGGGGGATGACGGATCGGCCGATCCGCGCCTGGCCGAAGCCCTGGCCGCATGGTCCGCGAACCCCACCGGGGCGGCGGAGACCCACCTGCTCGCCCTGCTCGCGGACGCCCGTCTGCTGGTGCCGGTCATCGCCGTGCTTGGCGAGAGTGACGCGGGCCCGGACGGCCTGAAGCGCGAGAAGTCCAGCGACATGGCCGTGGCCACGCTGGAGCTGCCCGACGGCCGCCGCGGCCTGCCCGCCTTTACCAGCCTTCAGGCCCTGTACCGGTGGCGGGCGGACGCACGGCCGGCCCCGGTCCCGGCCTGCAAGGCCGTCGAGGCGGCCTGGTCCTCACGGGCCGAGACTCTGCTGATCGACCTGTCAGGGCCCGTGTTCTACGAGCTGTCCGGTGCCGCCCTGCGCGCCGTCGCGGAGCGCAGGGCCCACCTGCCGCCGCAGGGGGATCCCGAGGTCGCCGCCGCACTGCGTGCGGTGCTGGCCCGCCATCGGCGGTGGCGCGTGCGTATCTGCTGCCCGCGGGCGACGACGCGGACGTCCGGCTCGTCGCCGTCCCCGCCTCGGCTGTCACGGAGGAGGGGCTCGCCGGGGCGGTACACGAACTGGCCGCCGAACTCGCCGCGGACCGCCTGCTGCGGATCCGCCTCGACCGCGGCCTCGACATCGCGGTTGTGCCCGGGTACGCGAGCGAGTCGCCGCCCCTGTACTCCCGGGACTGAGAGGCCTCAACCAGGCGCCCGCGCCGCGTGGTTCAGCCCTTCGTCGCGGCGCGGCGGGCGAGGATCGCTGCCCGCCGTTCGTCGAACCGGGCGGCCTGGGCGTCCAACTCGGCCAGGTGCATGCCAAGTTCCTCCTGTGCGTTGAGGCCGTCCGGGCCCAGACCGCCGCGTTCCATCACCTTCAGATGGCGCAGCACCGGAAGCAGGACGTCGTCGTGGTGGACGCGGAGGTTGTAGACGCCGCCGAGCGCGATCTCGACCGCGGCACGCTCGAAGCCGGGCATGCCGTGGCCGGGCATGCGGAAAGCGGTCACCACCTCATTGATCGCCTGCATGGCCTGGTCCGGGGCCAGTTCGAGGGCGGCGGCCAGCAGGTTGCGGTAGAAGATCATGTGCAGGTTCTCGTCGTTGGCGACTTGCGCCAGCATCCGGTCGCAGACCGGGTCGCCGGAGGAGCGGCCGGTGTTGCGGTGGGAGACCCGGGTGGCCAGTTCCTGGAAGGCGACGTAGGCCACGGTGTGCAGCGGGGAGTGCCGGTTGTCGGAGACGAAGCCGCCGCACATGTGGGTCATCCGCGCCTGTTCCAGTGCCACCGGGTCGACCGCGCGGGAGGCGAGCAGGTAGTCGCGCAGCACCATCGAGTGGCGGGCCTCCTCGGCCGTCCACTGGTGCACCCAGGTGCCCCACGCGCCGTCCCGGCCGAACAGGGTGGCGATCTCGTGGTGGTAGCTGGGCAGGTTGTCCTCCGTCAGCAGGTTGACCACGAGCGACACCCGGCCCACCTCGGTCAGCGGGGACTGCTCCTCCGACCACGGCTGCCCGCCCAGCGGCCCGACGAAGTTCCGCCCCCGGCTCCAGGGCACGTAGTCGTGCGGCATCCACTCACGGAAGACCCGCAGGTGGCGGTTGAGCTCCCGCTCGACCACCTCCTCCAGGTCCTCCAGCAGCTCGGCATCGGATCGCTTCGGGCGGGTGGTACTCACAGGTTTCCAACCTTCGGGCGCGTCGTCCAAACCTACGGTTCCGTAGGTGACGCCACCGTAGGTTGGCCTGCCCGTACGCGTCTGGGGCCGAAAGACCCTTTCCCGGCCTGGCCACCGGCTCGCGAGTCCCGGACAGCCCCAGTGCCGTCCTTACGAGGCCTGAGCAGCGGGGTCGTCAGCAGTGGCGACTCCCTCTCGTCCAGCCCTCCCCTTCGAGGCCGTCCGTGTCGCGGTGCCCATCTTCTTTGGCGCCGCCCTCGCACAAGACCACCATCGAGCCACCCGGGCCGACCCTGCGGTGGAGCCCCTTGGGTCCGCGTACGCGGCTGCACTGCGCGGTGTGACCGTGTGGGCTGGCCGCCGCGGTCACCGGCGGCTGCTCCACTGGTCCTCGAAGAGGTCCAGGTCGGATCTGATACGCCGTCAGTGAGCCCGTTCTGGGCCGTCGCAGTGGGCGGGGTGGGCCACGGCCGATCCCCACGCGGCACCGACCGCTCGCGGTACGTCGTGGCCGTTCTCGTCAGTACCGGACTGGCCGCCGCCACGGTCACTGCGGCAGCCAGGGCGGCCGCGGGCCCTGAGGACACCGCCGCCTGGCTCGCGGCTGCCGCCGCTCCCGCCGCCGTCCTCGGATTGTTTCTCGCCATCGGGGTAACGCATACGCGCATGGCCCGCCGTCGCACCCGGACAGACCATGCGCGCGCCCACCAGAATCGGGGGAGTGTCGGCTCCCCGTGAGCGGACGCAGGTGGGAGCCGGTCGTCAGGGCACGGTTGCTTCGCGTCCGCTCACGGGTAAGGCCAACCTTACTTAGGTGAGGGGTGCGATGCGTATGGACACGGAGACGAATCCCGCAGGCAGCACGGCATCCGAGGAACCGTCTCTCGCCGAGCCTTCCCCCACCGAGAGGGCCCGCTCGATCTTCGCCACTGCCTGGTCCTTGAGCCTGGAGGTAGCCGGCTGCCGTCTCGAACCGGTCGCCCTCCGCGCCGCCGACGGGTGCGGCCTTCTGCTCCACGACCTGCCTGAGAGAGACGCGTCAGCCGGGGCGGCTATCGCACTCGTGGCAGCGTGGGGTGACGGTCTCGGCGCAGTCGCGGATCTCACCGACATTGTGCCCACTCCCGTACGCGATCGGATCCGCGCCCGCCTCACACTGCACGGCACGCTCAGCATGGCCAAGGGATCCGGGCTGATCCTCCGCCTTGAGCATGCCCGCGCCCACACGATTACCGGCTTGCCTTCGCCGCTGCCGCGCTCCGTCCCAGGCAGGCGGGAGACCAGATCCAGGTGCTGCGCGCCCACGCAGCCACCCGCCCTCGACACCGGCTGACCTGTCGGCCATGGCGTCGACCGCTCCTGGACGACGGTCTGTGGGCACCTCATAGGCGCCGAAAATGACATCAAACGGATAGCCGAATTGCGAAATTTTGCAATTGGTTAGATGCTGTGTTCGCTGTGCTCGCAGGTAGCCGCGGGCACAGCCTCTGTCTGTCTCACCCTGGTGAGGCTCTGCGAGGAAGCTGAGGCGTCGTGTCGGTTCCGCTGTACCAGGCGAAGGCCGAGTTCTTCCGGATGCTGGGGCACCCCGTACGGATCCGGGTGCTGGAGCTGTTGCAGGACGGACCGATGCCGGTGCGCCAGCTGCTGGCCGCCATCGAGGTGGAGCCCTCCAGTCTGTCGCAGCAGCTGGCGGTGCTGCGCCGCTCGGGGATCGTCACGTCCACCCGCGAGGGCTCGACCGTCGTCTACCAGCTGGCCGGCGGCGATGTCGCCGATCTGATGAAGGCTGCACGCCGGATCCTCACCGAGATGCTCGCCGGTCAGGGTGAGCTGCTGGCCGAGCTGCGGGAAGCCGAGGTCGCCGCACGATGACCTCGGTGATCAGCCGGGCCCTGTCCCGGTTCACTGCACTTCTGCCCCACCGCGCCGATCTCCTGCAGGTGCGCCGCGATCCCCGGCGGGACCTGATCGCCGGACTCACCGTCGCCATCGTGGCACTGCCACTCGCCCTCGGCTTCGGCGTCTCCTCCGGGCTGGGTGCCGAGGCGGGGCTGGCGACCGCGGTGGTCGCGGGCGCGCTGGCCGCCGTGTTCGGCGGGTCGAATCTTCAGGTGTCCGGGCCGACTGGCGCCATGACCGTCGTCCTGGTGCCGATCGTCGCCCAGTACGGGCCCACCGCCGTGCTCACGGTCGGTCTGATGGCCGGCATTATGCTCGTGGGCCTCGCCGTGCTCAGGGCCGGGCGGTACATGCAGTACGTTCCGGCACCGGTGATCGAGGGCTTCACGCTCGGCATCGCCGCGGTGATCGGCCTCCAGCAGGTGCCGAACGCGCTAGGCGTGCCCAAGCCCGCGGGTGACAAGGTACTCGTGGTCACCTGGCACGCCGTCGAGGAGTTCGTGAAGTCCCCGAACTGGACCGCCGTCGCTCTCGCGGTCGCCGTGGTCGTGTTCATGCTGGCCGGGGCCCGGTGGCGGCCGGCCGTGCCGTTCTCCATCGTCGCAGTGATCGCCGCCACCACCGTCGCTCAGGTCGCCCACCTTGATGTGAAGCCGATCGGCGAGCTGCCCGCCGGGCTACCCGCGCCCTCCCTCTCCTTCCTCGACCTCGGCTCGCTCGGCTCGCTGCTCGCTCCGGCCGTGGCAGTGGCCGCGCTGGCCGCGCTGGAGTCCCTGATGTCCGCGGCCGCCGCTGACGCGATGACGGTGGGGCAGCGGCACGACCCGGACCGGGAACTGCTCGGCCAGGGCCTGGCCAACATCGCCGCCCCGCTGTTCGGCGGCGTCCCGGCCACCGGAGCCATAGCGCGCACCGCCGTCAACGTCCGCACCGGGGCTGGCTCCCGGCTGGCCGCCCTCACCCACGCTGCCGTCCTCGCGGTGATCGTCTTCGCCGCGGCACCCCTCGTCTCGAAGATCCCGCTCGCGGCGCTGGCAGGCGTGCTGCTGGCCACCGCGATCCGCATGGTCGAGGTCGGCTCGCTGAAGGCGATGGCGAAGGCGACGCGGTCCGACGCCGTGATACTCGTCCTCACCGCGGTCGCCACCCTCGCCCTCGACCTCGTCTACGCCGTCATCATCGGCCTGGTCGTCGCCGGTGCCCTCGCGCTGCGGGCGGTGGCCAAGCAGGCCCGCTTCGACCAGGTGGCCCTCGACCACGGCGACCACAGTGCCGAGGAGCACGCGCTGCTGGCCGAGCACATCGTCGCCTACCGCATCGACGGGCCGCTGTTCTTCGCCGCTGCGCACCGCTTCCTGCTGGAGCTGACCGAGGTGGCCGACGTCCGCGTGGTCGTCCTGCGCATGTCGCGAGTGTCCACGATGGACGCTACCGGCGCCCTCGTGCTCAAGGACGCGGTGGAGAAGCTGCGGCGCCGTGGCATCGTCGTCCTGGCCTCCGGTATACGGCCTGGTCAGCGTCAGGTCCTCGACTCCGTCGGCGCCCTCGGTTTGCTGCGGCACGAGGGTCGGGAGTACGCCACCACGCCCGAGGCGATCAGCGCCGCCCGCGATCACCTGGAGCTGACCGGGGTGCTGCCCGCCATCCCCGCCCAGCAGACGAACCCGAAGAACACGCACATCAGCGAGGAGCCAGTCGGATGAGCACGCCCTCCAGCAACCTGCGCATGGTGGAGCTCTCCGGCGCGGAGGCGCTCTGGCTTCTGGAGGGGGCGGAGCTGGGGCGGCTGGTGTTCGTGCAGCGTGAGGCGACCGTCGTACGGCCCGCCCGGCACGTGTGGGAGTACGGCCGGCTGATCGTGCGCACCCCGGTCCAGTCGGCCGCCCTTCCGCTGAGCGCGACGTACCACGCCGACGACATCCAGACCGCGGCCGGCACCGGCTGGATGGTGACCGCGACGGGGTCGGCCGAGGTGATCACCGACCCCGACGAGGCCGCCCACTACCGGCGCACGCTGCCCGGCTGGACGCATGGCCCGCACGACACCGTGGCCCGCATCCACCCGCAGACGGTCACCGCATTCCGCCTCATCCGGGGAGCGGAGAAACGGTGACCACACAACTGGCGGCGCTGCCGCACCGCCACGTACTCACCCTGCCGACGGTGCCGGGGGCGGTCCGCGTGGCCCGCGAGACCGCCGAGCAGACCCTGGTGGCATGGGGCATCGGCCTGCGGCACCCCGCCGTGGATCCGGCGCTGCTGATCCTGAGCGAGCTGGTCACCAACAGTGTGCGGCACGCCGCCGTGCTCTCTCCGCAGCTCACCGTGTTCTACGCGGCGGGCCGGGACTGCCTGGCCTTGGCCGTACACGACCGCCACCCCTACCAGCCCCCGTTGTACGGCGCGCTCACCGACGCCCGGACTGGTGGGCTGGCCACCGTCATGGAGCTCACGCTCGGCCTGGGCGGTACCGGGGTTGTCCGGGGCGACGCCGATGGCAAGGGCAAGAGCATCTGGATCACTCTGCCCCTGTGACCGGACCACAGCCCGTCCACGCCACGCCAACGCACCAAGGAAGTCCCCGCATGACCATCGACTGGCGCTACACCATCGAGCAGGACCTCGGCATCCTCTCCGTCGCCGGCTATCTCGGCCCCGAGGCGGTACATCGCTTTGGTGGCGCGATCGGCTGGGTGGTCGCCCGCGGCACCGGACCGGTGATCCTCAACCTGACCGGGCTGCGCGGCTGGTCTGCCGAAGGCCAGATGGCCATCACCGAGGCTGCCCACCGCCTCGCCGAGGGCGGCCGGAGCCTGGAACTGGCCGCCATCCCCGCCGACGGCTCTCTGGTCCCCGCCGGCGACTGCCCGGACATCCCCGTCCACTGCGACCTGACCGCCGCTCTCACCGCCCACGGCCGAGGTTCGTCTACCCCCGGCGAGGGGCAGCAGGAGTGGCGTACTGACGGCTGGCCTGCCTGACCCCCACCTGACCTACATATCGGCTCACCGAGAGAAAGACAATGGACCCATGAGTGACAATCTTCCCCCCTGCCCCGAATGCTCCGGCACGTTCACCTACGAGATGGGTGTCCTTCTTGTCTGCCCGGAATGCGGCCACGAGTGGTCACCGTCCGACGAACTGGCCGACGGGAACGCGGCCAAGGTGATCAAGGACGCGGTGGGCAACGTGCTCGCCGACGGCGACACCGTCACCGTGGTGAAGTCCCTCAAGGTCAAGGGCAGCCCGACCGGCATCAAGGCGGGGACCAAGGTGCGCAACATCCGGCTCGTCGCCGACGGCGTGGACGGTCACGACATCGACTGCAAGATCGACGGCTTCGGCGCCATGCAGCTGAAGTCCAGCGTGGTCAAGAAGGTCTGAACCGACGCCCCGCTCGGGACCCACGGCACACCGGTCAGTCGCGGTCGGTGTGGTGAGCCGGCTGACCGGAACGACCGCCGAAGGTCAGCCTGAGCATGCTGACAGCGCCGCAGCGCGGGCAGTTTCCGTCCGGTCCGACGGCGGCGGGGCGGCACTTGAGACGGCAGGCGAGGCACTTGAGCCAGACGACTCCGCTGCCACGCAATGGGGTGATCCTCATACAAGCCTCCCTCGCCAGAACCACGGACTTGCTAATATTAGCAATTACTGAGGTCATCACCGCTGAATACGGGCGGCCTGGCTCCTCGGCGCGGCTTCGGTTCCGGTGGTGCCGCACGCGAGGATGGGCCGCATGTTCTTGACGAGTGGGTGGATGCGATGCCGAGTGGACCGGCCGGTCAGGCCGTGTCGTGCTGGGGGGAGGGCGGTACGGTGAGTGCGCCGCTGTACCAGCTCAAGGCCGAGTTCTTCAAAACGCTCGGCCACCCGGCCCGTATCCGTGTCCTGGAGCTGCTGAGCGAGCGTGAGCGCGCGGTCGCGGAGATGCTGCCTGAGGTGGGCATCGAGCCGGCGCACCTGTCCCAGCAGCTGGCCGTGCTGCGTCGCGCCAACTTGGTACGGACCCGCAAGGAAGGGTCGAACGTGTACTACTCCCTGGCCACCCCCGAGGTTGCGGACCTGCTGCGGGTGGCACGCTCGATCCTGTCCGGCGTGCTGGCAGGGCAGGCGGAACTGCTCGCCGACTTGCGTGCAGCACAGCAGGAGCCGAAACCGCCGTCGTAACGACGGCCCCTGACCGGTGGCCGTCTCCTGCGAGCTGGACAGCACTCGCGGATACCAGGAGGCGGCCGCCCTCTCTCCCGCCATGCGGAACCGTCTCGGCCCAGTCCGGGGCGCAAAGTCTCCAGCCGCTGGTCGCCTGGTCGGCCACCTGCGGAAGTCCTCACCACCAGTCGGGAGAGGTTCATGGGCCTGTTGCGCAAGATCCGGGCCACCGGACGGGTGGCCGAGCCCGCGCCGCCCCGCCCAGAGAGTGAAGTACCCCCGGCTGCTCGGCAGTTGGGTGGTTCGGTGCAGGTGCGGTGCGTGGACGCGGGCTCCTGCAACGGCTGCGAGATCGAGATCGCTGCCGCGTTCAATCCGGTGTACGACGCCGAGCGGTACGGGGCGCGGCTGGTGGCCTCACCGCGGCACGCGGACGTGGCGCTGGTGACCGGCCCGGTGACCCGGAACATGGCGGAGCCGCTGCGCCGCACGGTCGCCGCGATGGGCGAGCCCCGGCTGGTGGTCGCGGTCGGGGACTGCGCGATCAGCTGCGGGGAGTTCGCGGGCGGATACGGCGTCGAGGGCGCGGTCGCCGATGTCGTACCGGTGGATCTGGCGGTGCCGGGCTGCCCGCCGGAGCCGGAGGAGATCGTGGCGGCGCTGCGGAGAGTGACCGGACGATGAACGTGATTCCGGCCGCCCTCGCGACGGCCACCGCAGTGACCGGTATCGGGGCGCTGGCCGGACTGGTGCTGCCGTATCGGGCGCGTGTTCCGGTGGTCGGGGTGCTGGTGGCCGGTGTGGGTGCGGCGGGTGCCGCGGCGGGTGTGGCTGCACTGGGCGGAAGCCGGTGGACAGCCGTCTACTCCGGGCTGGTGCCGCTGGCCGGGGCGCATGCGGCGGTGGATGCGCTGGCAGGGCTGTTCATGGCCGTGGCGGGGGCCGTCGTCGTCGCGGTCGCGGTGTACGGCATCGGGTACGCAGCCGGACACGGCGCGCACGGGCTCGGCTCGCGCACAGCCCAGGCGGTACTGCCGGTGTTCGCGCTCAGCCTGGTTCTCGTCCCGGTGGCGGCGTCGGTGTCCACGTTCCTTCTGCTGTGGGAGCTGATGGCGCTCGGCTCGCTGCTGCTGGTCCTCGCCGAGCACCGAGGGGGGCACCTCCCGCTCGAGCGAAGCCGAGAGCGGGGGAGGTCATCGGTCCGGCAGGCCGGGGTTTGGTACGCGGTGATGACCCACCTCGGCCTGGTCCTGCTGCTGGCCGGGTTCGCGCTGTTCGCCGGGCAGGCGGGCGGGGAGACCTTCGCCGCGCTGCGGGCGGGCGCACACGACATCTCGCCGGCCGTCCGCGGGCTCGTCTTCGTCCTCGTGGCACTGGCGTTCACGTCGAAGGCGGGCGCGGTGCCGCTGCACGCCTGGCTGCCACGGGCGCATCCCGAAGCCCCCAGTCCTGTCTCGGCGTTGATGAGTGCCGCCATGGTCAACCTCGGCATCTACGGTGTCGTCCGCACGGGGCTCGACCTGCTCGGCGGCGGTCCGGCGTGGTGGTGGCTGGCGCTGATGGCCGTCGGCGGCGCCAGCGCCGTGTACGGCATCCTGCAGGCGGCGATGGCCTCCGATCTGAAGCGGCTGCTGGCGTACTCGACCAGTGAGAACATGGGCCTGGTCCTCATCGGCGTCGGCGCGTCCGGGCTGTTCGCCGCCTATGGCAATCCGCCACTGGCCGCACTGGCGCTGGCGGCGGCGCTGCTGCACATCGTCAACCACGCTGCTTTCAAGGCCCTGTTGTTCTGCACGGCCGGATCCGTCCTGCGGGCCACTGGCCTGCGCGATCTGGACCGGCTGGGCGGGCTGCGCGCCCGGATGCCTGCCACCGCAGGGTTGTTCGCGTTGGCCGCGCTCGGCGCGGTGGCGCTGCCGCCGGGCAACGGCTTCATCAGTGAATGGCTGCTGCTGCAATCCCTCATCCACGGGCTGAAGGTGCCCGGCGTCGCGGTCGCCATCGTCCTGCCGCTGTCGGTGGCGCTGATCGCGCTGTCGGCCGGGATCGCCGCCTCGGTGTTCGTGAAGGCGCTCGGGGTCGGCTTCTTCGCCAGGCCCCGCGACGAACGTGCCGCCTCCGCGCGGGAGGCCCCACCGCTCATGCTCGCCGGGATGGGCCTGCTCGCCATCGGGATCGTGGCGCTCGCGGTGGTGCCGGGGCTGCTGGGCGACGGCCTTGACCGGGCCGTCGGCTCGGTCGGGCTGCCGGGCAGCGGGGCTCTGACGGGCGGCGGGCTGAAGGTGCGGCTCGCCGACATCTCCGCGCAACTGTCCCCGCTGTGGGTGGTGGCCGCCCTCACCGCTGCGATTCTGCTCGCGGTCGGACTGCCCCGCCTCTACGGCCGTCGCAGGCGCCGCGTGAACGCGCGACTGTGGGACTGCGGGGGAGGAGCGCCTACGCCCGGCATGGCCTACACGGCGACCTCGTTCGCCGAACCGCTCCAGCGGGTCTTCGATGACATCCTCGCCCCGGAGCAGGACGTGAATGTGACCCCGGTGCGGGAGTCGGCGTACCTGGTGGAGCGGGTGCGCTTCCAGCACCGGGTGCCCGACCGGATCGAGCACCGGCTGTACGAGCCGGTGCTACGGGTGCTGGCCAGGACGGGGCAGAAGACCCGGCGGCTGGCGGGCGGAAGTGTGCACCTGTATCTCGGCTACGGCTTCGCCGGACTGGTCGTCCTGCTGGTGGCACTGGCGGTGGGCTGGTGATGAACGCAATCGGGTACGTGGCCGTCGTCGGCCAGGTCGTGGTCGTCGTGGCCGGCGCGCCGCTGCTGACCGGGTGGATGCGGCAGGTGCGGGCCCGGCTGGAGGGCCGTGCCGGGGCCGGGATGCTCCAGCCCTGGCGGGACACCCGCAAACTGCTGCGCAAGGAGCCCATCACGCCGGTAGGGACCGGTCCCGCCTTCCGGGCGGCCCCTGCGGTGCTGGTCGCGACCACAGTGGTGGCCGCCGCGCTGGTGCCGCTGCTGTCCACCGACACCCCGGTGAGCGGGCACGCGGACCTCATCGTGGTGGTCGCGCTGATCGCGCTCGGCACCCTCGCACTCGCCCTGGCCGGACTCGACACCGGCACCGCCTTCGGCGGGATGGGCGCTTCCCGGGAGATGACGGTCGCCGCGCTCGTGGAGCCGACCATTCTGCTGTCGGTGTTCGCCCTGTCGATACCGGCCGGCACGACCAACATCCCGGCGATCGTCTCCGGCGCCGCCCACACGCCGGCGCGCCTCGCCTCCCCGGCCGGGCTGCTGGCCATCGCCGCGCTCGCGGTGGCGGTGCTCGCGGAGACCGGGCGGATCCCGGTGGACAACCCCTCCACCCACCTCGAACTGACGATGATCCACGAGGCGATGGTCCTGGAGTACGCGGGACCGGATCTGGCGCTGGTCGAACTCGGCGCCCAGATGCGGCTCACTCTGCTGCTCGGCCTGCTGTCCTCACTGTTCGTGCCCTGGGGCATCGCCACCAGCGCCTCCTGGGCGGCCCTGGCCGTGGCGTTGACGGCGCTTGTGGCGAAGCTCGTGTTGCTGGGCGCCGTACTGGCCGCGGCCGAGGTGTTCTGGGCGAAGGTGCGGCTGTTCCGGGTGCCGGAACTGCTCGCCGGATCCTTCCTGCTGGCGCTGCTCGCGGTGACCTCCTCCTACTTCCTGAACGGAGCGTCATGAGCGGCGACCTGTACACCCAGCTCCTCGACCTGGCCTGTGGAGCCTTCCTGCTGGCCGCCGTGGTCGTGCTGTGGCGGCGTGAGCTGGCCTCGATCGTCCGCGTCTTCGCCCTGCAGGGTGTCGCCCTCGCCGCGCTCGCCGTCCTGCTCGGCGCGCACGAGGAACGGTGGGACCTGATCGCCGTGGGCCTCGGCATCGGGGCCCTCAGAGCAGGCGTCCTGCCGTATCTGATGCGCCGCGCCCTGGCCGCGCTCATCCAGGACCGGCGACGCTACGGCGACCGGGGGGCGGAGACACGGGAGACGCAGCCCCTGGTCAACGTCGCCGCGTCCTTGCTGACCGCCGCACTGCTGACGCTGCTGGCCTACGCGGTGGCCCGTCCGCTGACCGAGTTGAACCCGACGCCGGCGACCCGTGCCCTGCCGGTCGGCCTCGCCGTCGTTCTGATCGGCTTCTTCGTCCTGGTGACGCGCAGGCGGGCGCTGGCCCAGGTGGTCGGCTTCCTGCTGCTGGACAACGGCATCACCGCCACCGCCTTCCTCGCCACCTCCGGCGTGCCGCTCATCGTCGAACTCGGCGTCTCCTTCGACGTACTGCTGGCGGTGCTGGTGCTGCAGATCCTCACCACCCGGATGCGCGAGGCGTTCGGCACCACGGACATCGACGACCTGCGGGAGCTGCACGACTGATGAGCCCTACTGCTTCCGCGTTGCTCCTGACGGCCCCCGTCGCCGTGCCGTTGGCCGTGGCCGGCACCTACACACTGGCCGCACTGCGCACCCGCTCAACCGCCGCGACGTTGGCCGCGGCACTCACCGAGGCCCGGCGGCGGGGGTCCGCGCAGGGCTCCGTACTGGTGGTAGAGGCGCCCGAGCCCAGTCTGGTGCCCCAGTGGCATATGGGGGACTGGGTCTCGCTCGTCTCCCCCGCCGTGATCCTCACGTGCGGCAGCCTGCTCGCGGCGGATGTGGTCGACCACGGACCTCGTCGGGCGTACTCGGGCCTGTTGCGTGCGGATGCGCTGACCGCGTGGATGCTGCTGGTGGTCGGCGTCGTCGCACTGACCGCCTGCGCCTCCGCCCCCGCGTATCTGAGAGGTGAGCGGATCGCAGGGCGGGCGAGTGAGCGGGCCGTGATGGGGGTCCCCCCGCTCGAGCGAAGTCGGGAGTGGGGGAGCTACCACGTCCTGGTGCAGGCGTTCCTTGCCGCGATGTGCCTGGCCGTTGTCACCGCGAACCTCGGCGTGCTGTGGGTCGCCGTCGAGGCCACCACCATCGTCACCGCCTTCCTCGTCGGCCACCGCCACACCCGCACTTCCGTCGAGGCCGCCTGGAAGTACGTGGTCATCTGCTCGGCCGGGATCGCGCTCGCCTTCCTCGGCACCGTGCTGATCTACTACGCGGCCCGGCAGACCGGCATCGCCGAGGCATGGGCGCTGGACTGGCCCACCCTCGTCGCCCGTGCCGACCGGCTCGATCCGGCGGTCACCCGGCTCGGGATCACCCTGGTCGTGCTGGGCTTCGGCGCCAAGGCCGGTCTGATCCCCCTGCACGCCTGGCTGCCCGATGCCCACAGCCAGGCGCCCGCACCGGTCTCCGCCCTGATGTCCGGGGTGCTGCTCTCCGTGGCCTTCTCGGCGATCCTGCGCTACCGGGTCATCGCGGACGCGGCCCTCGGCGCCGGATTCACTCGTGTTCTGCTGGCCGGAATCGCGCTGCTCACCCTGGCGCTCGCGGCAGGGCTGCTGCTGGCCCAGCGCGACTACAAGCGGATGCTGGCCTACTCCAGCATGGAACACATGAGTCTGATCGCCCTGGCCGCAGCGATCGGCAGTCCCCTCGCCCTGTCCGCCGCTCTGCTGCACATCGCCGGGCATGGGCTGGCCAAGTCCGCCGCCTTCTGCGCCTCCGGCCGCATCCTCCAACTGACCGGCACCACGAAGATCGGCAGGGTGCGGGGACTGCTTGCCCGGGATCCGGCACTCGCCGGAACGTTCGGATTCGCGGTGGTGGCACTGATGGCGTTCCCGCCGTTCAGCCTGTTCGCCTCCGAACTGGGCATCGCCCGGGCGGGTTTCCTCGCCGGCAGCGGTCTGGGCTGGGTCACGGCGGCGGCCCTACTGCTCGTGCTCGTCGCCTTTGCCGCGCTCGCGGCACGCACCGCCCGCATGCTGCTCGGCCCGGCACCAGCACCGCCCGCCAGGCCCGAACCCGCCGCTGTCTGGCCGCTCGCCGTGGGTCTGGCCGCCTGCGCCGCCCTGGGCGTTTGCCTCGGCCCGCTCACCGACCTGCTGCACGCCGCCGCCCTGGCGATCGGAGGCCACTGACCCGGTGCGCACCACGCATGAGATCGGCGTCGCCGAACTGCCGATCCGAGCAGAGGAGTTGCTGACCGGCGGACACCGGCTCGCGCTGGTCGCCGCCCACCTCGACGAGGCCGGGCCGCGCGTGGTGTACCTCTTCGTCGCCGGCCCGCCCGACACCCGCACCGAACTGCACGTCCGCCTCGCCCCCGACCGTCCCGAGATCCCGACGCTCGCCCACCTTTCCTTCCCGGCGGGCCGGTTCGAACGCGAGATGCGCGACCTTTTCGGCATCGTTCCGCTCGACCATCCCCTGCCTCGCCGTCTGGTCCGGCATTTCCACTGGCCGCGCGGCTGGTATCCGATGCACCCCGACGCCGGCCCGCCACCCTCCTTCGGTGAACAGGAGGGCCCGTACCCCTTCCTGGAGGTCGAAGGCGACGGCGTGTACGAGATCCCGGTCGGGCCTGTGCACGCAGGCCTCATCGAGCCCGGTCACTTCCGCTTCTCGGTCGTCGGGGAAACCATTCTCAAGCTCAAGGCCCGCCTCTGGTTCGTCCACAAGGGCGTGGAAAAGCTGTTCCAGGGCCGGACGATCGGCGCCGGCCTGCCGCTGGCCGAACGCATCAGCGGCGACACGGCCGTCGGGCACGCCCTGGCGTACTGCCTGGCCGTCGAAGAGGCCACCGGCTCCCAGGTCCCGGCCGAGGCCCGGCGCGCCCGCGCTCTTCTTCTGGAGCTGGAGCGGATCCACAACCACGTGGCCGACCTCGGCATGCTCTGCAACGACGTCGGACACGGCATCCTCAACGCCCACGCCCAGCGCGTCCGCGAGCAACTCCTGCGCCTCAACAAGGAAGTCACCGGACACCGGCTGCTGCGCGGCGGCGTCGTCCCCGGTGGTGCGGCCCTGCGCGCGCTGCCGGATCCGGCCCGGATGAAGGCGATCCGCGAGGACATCGGGGAGGTCGCCGACCTCGCGCTCGGCCACTCCACCGTCCGCGACCGCTTCACGGGAACGGCCATCCTGCACACCGCCGCGGCCCGGGAGATCGGCTGCCTCGGCTACGTCGCCCGCGCCAGTGGCATCGCCGACGACGCCCGCGTGACGCACCCCTTCACCGGCTACGGTGCGCAGCTCGACGTCCCCGTCCACGACAGCGGCGACGTCCTGGCCCGCTTCCTCGTCCGCGCCGAGGAAATCGAGACCTCTTTCGCCCTGATCGAGGAGTTCGCCGACGGGCTGGCCGTCCCCAGGGCGATGGTCGCGGCCCAGCCACCACCCGGCGCGGGCCCCAGCACCGGCGTGGGCCTGGTCGAGGGGTGGCGCGGCACCATCGCCACGCGCGTCGAACTCGCCCCCGACGGCACCCTGGGCCGGGTCAAGCCGGTCGACCCGTCGTTCTTCAACTGGCCCGCCCTGCCGGTCGCCCTGGCGGACACGATCGTCCCGGATTTCCCGCTGACGAACAAGAGCTTCAACCTCTCCTACGCGGGCAATGACCTGTAGCGTTTCTCGCCCCTCGTTCACAGGTCGCCCCTCTCGGTATGTCCGTCCATGCCAAGCTGGATGTGCCACGGGTGGCAGGAGTGCTGACGTCAACGCACGAGGCCGGAGAGCGGTCGTGCTCCTCGTGACGATGGGGGACGTTTGTCTCGGTACTGATCGGCTTGTACGCGCCGACGGGTTATGGCTGACGGGTTATGGCTGAGCCGCGACGCGGCCGACCGGTGGGCGGTCGCCATCGCTTTCGCCGTCGCGGCCTCCGGGGCGGTGACAAGGCGCTGGCGCCGTGGGCTGCCCACGTCCCGTCCGGGGCCGCGTCCCCGGACGGGGATCCCCCCGGCCCTCTGCCGGTGCCGTCCGGCGGACGTCGGCCGCGTACCCGGGACCGGGTCACGACCGCCGTGGTCTCGGCGGCCGTGACGGCAGCGGCGAGCGGGATCGTCTACGGGGCACTGGCGCCGAAAGCCGGACGCGGCGCCACAGGGTTGGCCGTGGTCAGCTCGCCGGCTTCGACAGCGACGCAGACGGCTCGTCCGCCCGGTTCCACGCAGGCTCCGCCGTCGGGCGGCGACTCGTCACCCGCGTCGCGGCCTCGGACGGCTACACCCTGGTCTACGGACACCGGACGCTGTCCCTGAAGAACCACAACTACTACCTCGACCTGCGCACAGGTACGGTCAGCGATGCGGAGACCGCCTGGAGCGTCAGCACGGACGCCGGAGACGACGGCGACGGAACCTTCGAACTCCAGCCGCTCACCGACGCCCACTCATCCCCGGCAAGACCGTGCCGAGCGCCGGACAGTGCGCCGTCAAGGCCACTCACCCCCCGGCCAACGGGTGGCTGCACTTCCGCCAGGCCCCACCGGGCAGCACCTTCTGCCTGCGCGATACGACGAGTGGCGACATCGCTGTGTTCACTGGCATCGACGTCGACCACGGCAACTACGCGACCACGGACGACATCACCTACTACCGGCACCGGAATCGACTGGGCCGAGCAGACTCTCCCGCCCGCAACCTCGCCCCGCCCTCAACAGCGGTCATAGCGACACCGAGGGCGCCCGGATCGTCCTCGGCCGGCCGTGCCGGCGAGAACGCGGCGGTGCAGCCGCAACTGCAACTGCTCGGCAGGGTTTCGCCGAAGACGCCGAGATGCTGCGAAGCACGAGCGTCACGGCTCCGCCCTTGGCCAGGGTAATCGCCCGGATTCAGCAACGGGGCAGCCGCTGGCGCTTTCAGCCAGGGAACTCCGCCACGGCATTGCCGAGGCCGCGCTCGAGGCCACCAGGCGTCTGGAGGCCCCGGTTCGCGAGGTATCCGGGCGCTCACGGCTTTCGGGCAGTGCGACCAGGCCGAGGAACGTGGCCGAGTCGGAGCGGACGTTCGCCGGGTGCGGCAGCGTAGGTCATGGATCGCGCGCTTCGCGGACTTGACCCCGCGGGCGGAAAGCCGGTGATGCGCTCAGCCAGGCGCTCGACGATGCCGTCCAGTTCGGCGTCGGACAGGGCGCGGTTGTTCCAGTCGTAGCGCTCTGCGAGATCGGCGTCGAAGTCGGCGGCGCCGGTGATGGCCTCGATGGCATGTGTCCCACCCAGCCGCCGGGTCAATGCTGGACGAAGTCAGTAACGGCTCGTGACGGCGTCGCCATCGTCATTCGAAGAATTCCGCTGTCTCCTGCCGCCTGGAGCGAAGCCGTCCCCTTGCTCTTCCAGCAGTTTGAGGAGCGCGGCATCCACTCTTTTTGATCTTCCTTTGTCAGCTCGATCGGTGCGTTGTTGTACACGGTGTAGCGATCCGGATCGATGATGTTGGCGGCCCGCAGGGTGAACGTCAGCAGGCGGCGCCACCCCTTGCGGTGGCCGACCCTCGCTTGCAACTGGACCTTGTAGTCACGGGCTTCCGGCATGAACCCGGAAAACGGTGCCTCGAACTCGATGAAGAGTTGTTGCGCAGGCGGCGTGTCTCTGTGCGGGTGCGACGTGCGGTACACCGCGTTACGGGCGCTGGTCACATCCGCACGCGTCGCCGATCTTCACCATTGTCATGTCCGGGGCAGCAATGGTAGGGGCCGAGTGGCGATCTCCTGGGCTTCGGCGCGTGCCATGCCGAACATGCGCAGCAGGCGGAAGGCCAGCTGGTCCGAAACATGCGCGGCATCGAGGTCCGGGCGGGTCTCCAGTAGGTGGAGCACTCCGAGCAGGGCGCCGCCGACCATGGCCACAGAAGTGCGCGGGTCGTCGATGTCCAGCCGTCCATTGTCGGCGGCGGCCCTCAGATCCCGCATCGCCTGAGGTGCCAAGCCGCTGTCGGAGGTCAGATAGGTCATGCCCGTACGGAAGAGGATCCGGGCGATCTGTGTGTGAGTGCGCTGCAGCCGGCCGGTCAGGCGGACGCTGGTGGCGAAGACCTCCGCCGGGTCCTTCAGGTCTCCCACGACGGATTCCAGGAGTGCGCCGTGTTCCTCCAGGGTGAGGGCGACGGCCGCGTCGAACAGCTCGTCCTTGCTGGTGAAGTGGTTGTAGAAGGAGCCGAAGCCGACGTCCGCCGCCTCGGTGATCTCCTGGATGCTCACGTCGGCCCGCCCCTGATCGGCGAGAAACCGCTGCGCGGCGGCGATCAGTGCGGCACGGGTGCGCGCCTTGCGTCGGTCCACGCGGTTGGGTGTGTGGCTGGGTGTGTTGGCCCTGCCCTGTCGATCAATACTCATCTCTTCACCATGCTCAGCGCAGCTTTGATTGTTTCATCACGACTGACTGCTGTTGACGGGGTAGTCATCTGGACTGATTCTCTCATCACTGCTGACTGGAGCTGCTCGCGGGAGCGTTCCGGTCGGTGCCTGTCCAGGACTCAGGAGAGCCGATGAGTATCCAGGTCGTCCGCACCAAAGACGGCTGGTGGGTGGAGAGCGGCACAGGACGGCTGCACCGCGTCGACACCGACGCGGACACCACCGCCGGCCTGCTCGCCGACCGTTCCGCCGTGCAGCAGGCGGCTGCCCGCGCCACGGGTGACCCCGACGCCGGGATTTCGGTTGGAGAGGCCGAGCTGCTGTCGCCTGTCTCCACGCCCTGCCGGGTCGTGGCGCAGATGGTCAACTACCGTTCCCACGCGTTGGACTCCGGATTCGACCCGGACACCGTTCCGCCCGCGTTCTTCCGCAAGGCGTCCGGGTCCGTCAGCGGACCCTACCAGGACATCGAACGTCCACAGCACGTGCGTTTCCTGGACTACGAGGTGGAGCTCGGGCTGGTGATCGGTGCCGATCTGCCGGTCGGTACCGAGGTCACCGACTCCACCCTGCCGGCGTTCGTCGCCGCGCTGGTCGTCGCCGACGACGTCAGCGCCCGCGATCTGCAACTGCCCAAGACCCAGTTCTACGAGTCCAAGTCGTACCGCACCTTCACCCCGCTGGGCCCCCGCCTACTTTTGGTCGACGCGGACGACCTGGCCCGCCTGCCGGACCTGCGGCTCACGCTGAAGGTCAACGGGGCCACCCGGCAGGACCGCACCACCACGGACATGATCGTCCGTCCCGCGCGGGCGCTCAGCCTGCTGGCCCGCTTCCAGACCCTGAAGCCCGGTGACGTGCTGCTCACCGGAACGCCCGGCGGCACCGCCCTCAAGTCCCCGGGCAAGCTCCTGGCCACGCTGGCCGCCCTTCTGCCCCCGCACAAGCGCTGGCAGAAGTTCTTCGCCCGCCAGGAGAGAAATCCCGACTACCTGAAGGACGGAGACGTCGTCACGGCCCGCATCGCGACCGACGACGGCGCCCTCGATCTCGGCGAGCAGCGCACGGTGGTGCGCGCCCGCTGACGACTCCCGGGACCCCCGCCCGGGACCGGCCTCCCGGCATCCCCGAACCGGGCCGGCCACTCACCCCCATCCCTCACCCTGCAAAGGCGCACCGGTGACACTCACACCCACCGACCTGCTGTGGCCCGCCCACGACAATCCCGCGGACCTGCCCGCCGTCGAGGCCGTCCCGCTGCACGAGCGCGGCCTGCCCGCCACCACCTACGACACCCTGCTGCGCGCCGCCCGGCTGTGGCCCGACCGGCCGGCCCTGACGGTGCTGCCCGACGCCGCGCGCTTCCTGCGCCCCGCCACCACGACCTTCGCGCAGCTGCGTGACCAGGTGCATCGCACCACCAACCTGCTGCGCTCTCTCGGCGTCACCCGCCGGGACGCCGTGGGCCTGCTCGCGCCGAACACCGCGGAGCTGCCCGGCGCGCTGCTGGCCGCGCAGGCAGCGGGCATCGCCGCCCCGGTGAACCCGGGCCTGGCGTCCGAGCACGTCGAGCAGTTGCTGCGGCGCGGCGGTGCGCGGGTGCTCATCGCCGCCGGTCCGCAGCTGGATGCACAGGTGTGGGCCACGGCCCGGCAGGTCGCCGCGGCCTTGCGGCTGGACGCACTGCTGGCGCTGGCCCCCACCCTGGCCGACGGCCCCGCCCCCGCTCTGGACCCCATCGAGGGCGTACGCGTCGGCTACCTCACGGAGCTTGCCGCGACCCATCCCGCCGACCGGCTGGTGGACATCGAGCCCCCGACCGCCGACGACCTGGCCGCCTACTTCCACACCGGCGGCACCACCGGCACTCCTAAGCTCGCCGCGCACACGCACGCCAACGAGGTCGTCGACGCCTGGATGGTGGCCGCGAGTATTCCTTTCGACGAGGACTCGGTGATGTTCGCGGCGCTGCCGCTGTTCCACGTCAACGCCCTGATCGTCACCCTGCTCGGCCCACTGCTGCGCGGCCGGGGAGTGGTGTGGGCCGGGCCGCTGGGCTACCGCGATCCCGAGCTGTACGGGGTGTTCTGGAAGCTGGTGGAGCGCTACCGCATCGCCGCCATGTCCGGCGTGCCCACCGTGTACTCCGTCCTCGCCCATGTCCCCGTCGACGCGGACATCTCCAGCATGCGGTTCGCCGCCGTCGGCGCCTCGCCGCTGCCGGCCGCCGTACGGGAGTCCTTCGAGGAACACACTGGGATCCCGCTGTGCGAGGGCTACGGGCTGACCGAGGCGACCTGCGCCTCCGCCCTCGGCCTGCCCGGTCACACCCGGCCCGGCAGCGTCGGCCGACGCCTTCCCTACCAGCAGGTCAAGACGGTGCGGATCGATCCGGACACCGGCGAGTGGCACGATTTGCCGCCGGGCGCCACCGGGGTGCTCGCCGTCAGCGGCCCGGTCGTCTTCGCCGGCTACGTCGCTGAGCACACCACCCAGGGGCCTCGCCTGGAGACCGCGGGGAAGATCCGCGACGGCTGGCTGGACACGGGCGACCTGGCCCGTATCGACGCCGACGGATTCATCCATCTCGTCGGCCGTGCCAAGGACCTGATCATCCGCGGCGGCCACAACATCGATCCCGCCGCGATCGAGGACGCCCTCCTCACCCACCCCCAGGTCACCGCCGCCGCGGCGGTCGGCCGTCCCGACCCGCACGCCGGCGAAGTGCCCGTCGCCTACGTCACCCTCGCCCCCGGCGCCCGCGTGGACCCCGAGGAACTGCTCACCTGGGCCACCGAACGGGTCCCCGAGCGCGCCGCCGCCCCGCGTGAGGTGCTCGTGATCGACGCCATCCCGCTGACCGCCGTCGGCAAGCCCTACAAGCTCGGCCTGCGTCTGGACGCCACCCGCCGCGCGGTCCACGCCGAACTGGCCGCCCAGGGCGCGGACTGCGACCCGGAACGCATCCTGTGCCGGCCGCACGACGGCGGTGTCCGCGTCACGGTGCCCGCCGTTGCCGACGAGCCGGTACGGAGCAGGGTCACCGCGGCCCTCGACCGGTACGTCCTGCACTGGCAGTACGCCCCCAGCAAGCCACTTGAGAGAGAAACCCCATGAGCACCACCGCCATCATTCTCGCCGTCCTCCTCGCCGGGATCTTCCTTCTGCTCGGGTCGGCCAAGCTCGCGGCAGTACCCGCGATGCGCCAGGCCGCGGCCCACGTCGGCATGACCACCACCCACTACCGCCTCCTGGGTGCTCTGGAGGTGGCGGCAGCGGCCGGTCTGCTGCTCGGCCTGCGGATCACTGCGCTCGGTGCTGCCGCATCTATCGGCCTGCTCCTGCTCATGGCCGGAGCCGTCGTCGTCCACCTGCGCAGCGGCGATCCGGCGGCCCGCTGCCTGCCGGCCGTCATCGCGGGCGCCTTGGCCGGAGCCCATCTCGTCGCGCTGGTCGGCGGCTAGCATCACCGCCGCCTGGGCTCCGAGGAGCATCACGATGAGCCGCATCGACGTCCGCCAGCATCTGCCGCCCTGCGCCTCCACGCGGTGGCTGGCCTAGCACAGCGTTCACACCCAGCCCGCCTCCGCAGGCCGCCTTTCGCGCGGCTCGGACGGCACCCACCGCATCTCACCGCCTTGGCCGCCGAGGCCGGGTGCGGTCTCCGAATCGACACCACTGTTTCCGGCGTCCCTTCCGTGCCGTCCGGGCTGCCCGACGCCCGCCCGCAGCGAGCGGGCGCCTCTCGGAAGACCAGCCTTTCGCATCCGTGCGCCGCCGCCCGCTCAATCCGCGGACACCCCGCCTCGATCAATCGACCGGGGAAGCGCCCTTGGCGCTCTTCCCCCGCCGCTCCTGAGCCGTCCCCACCCCATGGCCCCGAGCCGTGACACCCCATGGAGTACCCATGAACGACATCGACGTCCCCGTCCTCATCGTCGGCGGAGGCGGTGCGGGGCTCACCGCCTCCATGCTGCTCAGCCGCATGGGCATCGAGTCCCTGCTGGTCACCGCCTGGCCCAGCACCTCCGTCCTGCCCAAGGCCCACGTCCTGAACCAGCGCGCGATGGAGGTCATGCGCGACGCCGGCGTGGCCGACACCATCTACGCCGCCTCGACCCCTGCCGAACAGATGTCCCACAGCGCCTGGTACGTCGGCCTGGCCGGCGAGGGCGAGGAGTACGGCCGCCGCGTCGCCAAGATGGAGGCCTGGGGAGCCGGCGGCCGCTCACCCGAGTGGCTCGCGGCCAGCCCCGAGCGGCAGGCCAACCTGCCCCAGATCCGCCTGGAGCCGGTCCTGCGCGCCGGCGCCGAGGAACTCGCGCCCGGCCGGGTCCGCTTCCACCACGAACTGACCGAACTCGCCCAGGACGACGAGGGCGTCACCGCCACCGTCACCGACCGCGGCACCGGCGAGACCTACCGGGTGCGGGCCCGCTACCTGCTGGGCTGCGACGGCGGCCGCACCGTCGGCCCCGCCGTGGGCATCGTCCAGGAGGGCGTGCGCAACCTCGCCCGCGTGGTCTCCTTCCACATCTCCGCCGACCTGTCCCAGGTGGCGACCGACCCCGACGTGCTGATCCGCTGGCTGTGGCTGCCCGACCTCGGCATCCCGGGCGTGCTCGTGCCCATGGGCCCCGACCACTGGGGCCCGGAGTCCGAGGAGTGGGTCTTCCACATCAACTACGGGTCCGAGGACGGCCGCGCGCTGGACGACGAGTCCGTACTGTCCGACCTGCGCACGGCGCTGGGGCTGACCGAGGACCAGGTGACGGTCCACATGATCTCCCGCTGGTCCCTGGAGGGCGTGGTGGCCGACCGCTACCGCGCCGGCCGCATCCTGATCGCCGGCGATGCCG
>NZ_JBITGJ010000034.1:0-87824 GCF_044456925.1 Streptomyces sp. NPDC050743 | reverse complement strand
ATAGTGTTTCGGTGGTCATAGCGTGAGGGAAACGCCCGGTTACATTCCGAACCCGGAAGCTAAGCCTCACAGCGCCGATGGTACTGCAGGGGGGATCCTGTGGGAGAGTAGGACGCCGCCGAACGATTCTTGGGAAAGGCCCACGCCGTACGGCGTGGGCCTTTCTGCATTTCTGCGCCTTTTAGAACGCCACTTCGGCCGTCTTGATGATTCCTCCTCGGCGGCCGGGTGCATGCTGGCCGCTCCAGTACAAGTTGGTGTGGGCGATGACCTGTTCCGGGGCCGGCGCGCCGTACTCGGTGAGGTCCTCCGTCGTGTGCGCGTCGGCGACCAGCGTCGCGTCGTAGCCCCGCACGAGGGCACCGTGCAGGGTGGAGCGGATGCAGAAGTCCGTCTGGGCGCCTGTGACGAAGAGGCGGCCCACTGCGCGCGCCGCGAGGACGGACTCCAGGTCGGTGTCCTCGAAGGAGTCCCGGTAGCTCTTGGCGACCAGGGGCTCGGAGTCGAGTCGCTTCAGCTGCGGGACGTACTCCCAGCTCTCGGTGCCCGGCACCAGTTCCTCGTCCTGGTGCTGCACCCAGATCACCGGCACGTCCGCCGCGCGTGCCCTGTCGATGAGAGTGCCGATGTTCGCGATGACGTCCTCGCGGCCGGGCGAGCTCGGCACCATCACGCCGTTCTGCACGTCGATGACCAGAAGGGCGGTGTGCGGTCGTTCGGGCAGTGTTGTCATGGCTTTCACAATATGGGATGCCGCTGACAACGGGCGGCACTACGGTGGCCCTCATGAGCACCTCGACCAGCGGTGACTACGTCATCCGCGCGATACGACCGGACGACTGGCCCCGGGTGAAGGAGCTGCGGCTGGACGCCCTGCGGGACCCGATCGCGCACCTCGCCTTCCTGGAGACGTACGAGGAGGGCGCGGCCAAGCCCGACTTCTTCTATCAGGAGCGGGCCGCGCGGTCGGCCGAGGATCAGAGCGTGGCGCGGCAGTTCATCGCCGAGGCGCCCGACGGTACCTGGGCCGGCTCGGTGACCGTGCTCATCGAGGAAGCCGGGATGACGGACTGGGCCGGGCATGCCGTCGAGCGTCGGCAGGGGCATGTGGTCGGGGTGTTCATCCGGCCCGAGCACCGCGGGAACGGGCTGATCAAGGCCCTGTTCGACGCCGGTGTGGCATGGGCGCGGGAACGAGGTGCGGAGCGGGTGCGCCTGCTGGTGCACGAGGAGAACGCCCGTGCCCAGGGGGCGTATCGCAAGGTCGGGTTCGCGCCCAGCGGTGTGGTCGTGCCGCACGTCAGGGACGAGGCGCAGAACGAGGTGGAGTTCGCTCTGGAGTGGCCGTCCTAGGCCGGCCGTCCCGGGTCGGCTTTCTCAGACCGGTAGTTCCCGGTGCGGCCAGCGGGAGCGGGCCTGTTCGCGGGAGCGGAGCAGGGCGAGGGCGGGCAGGCCCTGGTCGGGGCCGGTGCTGAGCAGCTCGGGGAGCTGGGGGACGGGGGCCACGGCCGCGATGTCGTCCAGGACGAGGGTGAGTGGTGGGTCGAGCCGACCGGAGGATGACCGTTCGGCCATGCGCCGGCCGCGCTCGACCACGCTGGAGACGAGTGCCGTCAGGAGGGGCATCGCGCCCGGGTTGCTTCTGGGGTCCTCGATGGATTCACCGACCACATAAAGCGTGCCCCCCTCGTCGACGAAGGAATCCAGTGACAGGGCATCTGTTCGGTTCGGTGTGCAGGCCTCGCGGATGTTCACGGTGAACAGGGCCGAGAGGGCTCGGCTGGTCAGTTCCTGGGCGATGTCGCGGCGTTCGGGGTGTGCGGTGAGCGCGGCCTCGAGCTCGCCCGCGGCGCCGGGGGCGGCCTTGGCGTGGGTGCGGAGGGTGCGTACGGCGTCCTGGACCTGGGTGCCCTGGGACCAGCGGTGGACGTGGCGGATGGTGCGGTTCTCCAGCGCGGCGGCGTGGAGGTAGCTCCGGAGCAGGGTCAGTGCCGTCTCGGCGACCGCCTGGTCGATCTTGGCCGTGGGTTGGACGGGGGCGAGGAGGGCGGTGGCTCTGTTGAGCGCGCTCTGTTTGTCCTCGCAGCCGGCTGTGGGGGACCAGTGGAGACGGGCCGGGGTGTCGCAGAGGTGGGTGGGGTCGTAGAGGAGGGTGGGGCCCAGCTTGGCCCTGGCGTCCTTCGTCTCCGCCCACAGGGCGGGGTTCGAGGTGACGACGAGTGCGGGGCCCGGCGCGTCCTGGATGGCCTGGGCCGCGGCCGTCTGGCGGCCTTCCCTGGGCGCGACGACGACCTTCTCCCAACCGCGCACCCGCTCGCCTTCGACCGGCAGCTGAGCGACAGGGGCGGCGGTGGGAGGGGGCGTCTCCCGCACAGGCACCACCGGCGCGGGCACCGGCTCTGGCCTCGGCTCCGACCTCGGCACAGGCGTCGGCTCGGTGGTGCGCGGGACCGGGACCTCATGCCGCTGCTCCGGCTCCGCCGGCACCCCTTTCTGGGCCCGCGCCCGCGCTCTGCCCGCCCGCCACCTCGCCACCACACCCATCACGAACACGGTGACGACGAACAGGACCATCAGCTGGCCGATGAACAGGCCCCAGAACAGGCCCCAGCCGGAGAGCTCGGAGGCGGGGGTGTCGGGCCAGGCGCCGGTGATGTCGTGGGGTTCGCCGATGAGGTGGCGCATGGCGAGGGGGGTGCGGGTGAAGGTGACGGCGTGCGGCCAGGCGCCCTTGGCGAAGAGGGCCGCGAGGCCGGTGGCCGTCCACACCAGCACGGTCATGCCGAGGAGGAACGCGAGTATGCCGATCAGCAGGCCGTCGGGGATGCCGCCCTGGCCCTCCCGGCGGTCCTCACGGCGGTCGCGAGCGTCCGGTCTCACCCGTTCCTCCCCTGCCTCTGCCCCGGCTCCTGCCTCTGCCCCTACGCCACCGTCGACTCGGAGTCGCCCAGATGCTGTTCCACGAAGGCCGCCGCCCGCTGCTCGGCCTCCAGTTCGGCGGCGCGCAGCGCGTCGTCGGCCGTGAGGTCGCTGGAGGACTCGGTCATCGCGCGGTCGGTGAAGACCAGCGGGCGTTCCGTCTCCGTGACCAGGTGTTTGACCACCTGGACATTGCCGTTGACGTCCCATACGGCGATGCCGGGCGTCAGTGTCGGGATGATTTCCACGGCCCACCTCGGCAAACCCAGCACCCGGCCGGTGGCCCGGGCCTCGTCGGCCTTCTGGGCGTAGATGGTCCTGGTGGAGGCCATCTTCAGGATCGCCGCCGCCTCCTTGGCCGCGGCTCCGTCCACGACGTCGGACAGGTGGTGCACCACCGCCACGAACGAAAGACCCAGCCGGCGGCCGAACTTCAGCAGGCGCTGGAACAACTGGGCCACGAACGGGCTGTTGATGATGTGCCAGGCCTCCTCGACCAGGAAGATGCGCTTCTTGCGGTCGGGGCGGATCCAGGTGTGCTCCAGCCACACGCCGACGATCGCCATGAGGATGGGCATGGCGATGGAGTTGCGGTCGATGTGGGAGAGGTCGAAGACGATCAGCGGGGCGTCCAGATCGATCCCCACGGTCGTCGGGCCGTCGAACATGCCGCGCAGGTCACCGTCGACCAGCCGGTCCAGCACCAGGGCCACGTCCAGGCCCCAGGCCCGTACGTCGTCTATGGCGACGTTCATCGCCTCGGCCGACTCCGGCTCGGGGTGCCGTAGCTGCTCGACGATGTCGGTGAGGACCGGCTGGCGGTCGACGATCGTCTCGTTGACGAAGGAGTGGGCGACCTTGAGGGCGAAGCCGGAGCGCTCGTCCAGGCCGTGGCCCATCGCGACCTCGATGATCGTCCGGAGTAGCGCGAGCTGGCCGGTGGTGGTGATGGCCGGGTCGAGCGGGTTGAGGCGGATCCCGTGGTCCAGCGCCGCCGTGGGGTCCAGCCGGATGGGGGTTATCCCCAGCTCCTCCGCGATGAGGTTCCACTCGCCCACGCCGTCCTCGCCCTGGGCGTCCAGGACGACGACCTGGCGGTCCTTGAAGCGCAGCTGGCGCAGGACGTAGGTCTTCTCCAGGGCCGACTTGCCGTTGCCGGACTCGCCGAGGACCAGCCAGTGCGGGGCCGGGAGCTGCTGGCCGTAGAGCTGGAAGGGGTCGTAGATGTAGCCCTTTCCGGAGTACACCTCGCGGCCGATGATGACGCCCGAGTCGCCGAGGCCGGGCGCGGCCGTGGGCAGGTAGACCGCCTGGGCCTGGCCCGTGGAGGTGCGCACCGGCAGCCGGGTCGTCTCGACCTTCCCGAAGAGGAAGGAGGTGAAGGCGTCGGTGAGGACGGACAGCGGATCCCGCATCGGTGAATCAGCCCCTACCTTCGGATGCCGGTGGCGAAGGGAAGTGTGTTCACGAAGGCGCGGTGGTGCTCTCGGTCGCACCACTCCAGCTTGAGATACGACTTGCCGGCGGAGGCCCTTATCGTGCGCTTGTCGCGGTTCAGGGCCTCCGGGGTGCGGGCGGAGACGGTGATGTAGCCGACGAGGTTGACGCCCGCCGCGCCGCTCGCGAGGTCTTCGCCTCTCTGGTCGAGGCGGTTGTGGGCGGCGACGTCGCGTGGGTCGACGGTGCGGTTCATCTTGGCGGCGCGGGACGCCTCGGCCTCGTCGTTGGTCTTCTCGGTCAGCATGCGTTCGATGGCTACCTCGGTGGGTTCGAGATCCATCGTCACCGCGACCGTTCGGATGACGTCCGGGGTGTGGACGAGGAGGGGCGCGAGGAAGTTGACCCCGACCGGGGTCATGGGCCACTCCTTCACCCACGCGGTGGCGTGGCACCAGGGGGCGCGGGTGTTGGACTCGCGGGTCTTGGCCTGGAGGTAGGTGGGCTCCATGGCGTCGAGCTCGGCCGGCCAGGCGTTGCGCTTGGTCATCGCCTGGATGTGGTCGATGGGGTGGTCCGGGTCGTACATGGAGTGGATGAGGGAGGCGAGCCGGCCCTGGCCGAGCGGCTGGCGGACCCGGATGTCGGCCTCCTGGAGCCGGGAGCAGATGTCGGTCAGCTCGCGGGCCATGACCACCGCCAGTCCCGCGTCCCGGTCGACCTTGCCGCCGCGGGCGCGGACGGCGCGGGCCATGGCGTTCGCCTCGGCGGCGAGCTCGCGCGTGTAGTGCATGCAGGCGACGAGGTAGGCGCGGTGCTGCTCGCTGCTGGTGGACACCATGGACTGCAGCTGGTCGTACGACTGCCGCAGCCACTGCGGGGAGCGGTCGTCGCCGCGCACGGTGACGTCCTTGGCGTGGGCGTCGGGGTCGGCGGGCAGGGTGCGGGCGAGCATCTGCAGCCGGGTGACGAACCCGTCGCCGTTGGCGACGTGCTTGAGGAGCGTGCCGAAGCGGTCGACGAGGGCCTCCTGGTCCTCGGAGTCGCGCAGGCCGACGCCGGGGCCTTCGATCTCGATGGCGGCGGTGACGGTCTTCCGGTCGGCGTGCAGCAGTACGGCGATCTCGTCGGGCCCGAAGGGGGCGGCGAGCCAGGTGATGCGGCCGATGCCCGGGGGCGGGCCGATCTCGATCTCCCGTCCGTCGAGCCGGGTGCCCGCCTCCATGACGCCCGACCGGTAGACGGCGTGGCCGCCCTTGACGGTGCGCTTGTAACTGCGGTTGATCTCGAACCACTTGTAGAAGGTGCGGCGCTTGTACGGCACGTACACCGCGGCGAGCGCGAGCAGCGGGAAGCCCGTCAGCAGCACGATGCGCAGGGACAGGACCGGGACGAGGAGGCCGCACATCATGCCGAGGAACGCGCCCGCGACGATCAGCGCGATCTCGCCGGACTCGCGGTTCCGGCCGATGATCGCGTTCGGCCGGGCGCGGCCGATGAGATACGTACGGCGGGGCGTGACCGGATGGGACAGGTGGGACTCGGTCGTCAACGCCCTTCACCTCCCGTGCGGTTGACGTTGCGGGTGTTGCCGGCGTGCGGGGTGTTGACCGGGCTCGGCGCGCGAGGCGCGGGCGTGGCGGAGGGGACGGCTCCGCCGCCCCCGGTGGGGGTACGGCTGCTGTGGGCGGCGACACCGCCGGTGGCGGGGTTGGCCGGGCGCGGGGCGCTGCTGCCGGCTTGTCCGCCGCCGGCTCCGTTGTTGTCGGCGCGGGAGCTGTGGGTCTTGATGCCCTGGGCGACGAGGGTGGCGGGGGAGCTGATGACGGCGGCGGCTTTGGACTCGGCGCCCTGCATGATGCGGTTGTTGCGGCCGCCCGCGATCTCGTCGCCGAAGCCGGGGACGAAGCGGTAGATCATCGCGCTGGCGAAGATGGCGAGCAGGATGATGGCGAGGCCGGAGACGACGGCGGAGAAGGCGTCGGGGCCGTTGCCGGAGGAGAGGGCGCCGGCGAGCCCGAGCACGATGACGACGACGGGCTTGACGAGGATCACGGCGATCATGATCCCGGCCCAGCGGCGTACGTGTCCCCACAGGTTCTTGTCGACGAGGCCCGCGTAGACGACGGTGCCGAGGAGGGCGCCGACGTAGAGGAGGGCGGCTCTGATGACGAGCTCCAGCCAGAGGACGCCGGCGGCGAGGATGCTGACCAGGGAGACCACGATCAGCATGATCGGGCCGCCGCCGATGTCGGTGCCCTTGCCGAGGGCGCCGGAGAAGGTGCCGAAGAACGTGTCGGCCTGGTCGCCGGTGGCCTTGGCGAGGACGTCGGTCACTCCGTCGGTCGCGGATACGACCGTGTAGAGGATCAGCGGGGTGAAGGCGGAGGCGAGCACCGTCAGCCACAGGAATCCGACGGCTTCCGAGATGGCGGTGGTCAGCGGCACGCCGCGCACGGCTCGCTTGGCCACGGCCAGCAGCCACAGCAGGAGCGTGAGGATCGTGGACGCGGCGAAGACGATCGCGTACTGCTGCAGGAACTTGGGGTTGGTGAAGTCGACGTTGGCCGTCTCCTTCACGGCCTTGCCGAGCTTGTCGATGGTCCAGGAGGCGGCTTCGGCACAGCCTTTGGCGAGGGAGGACAGGGGGTCGAGGGCGGAGGTGTCCGGGACGTTGGAACCTCCTGAGCCGCTGGAGGTGTTGCCGCGTTCGCAGTACTTCTTCGCCTCGCCGGAGATGACGTCGCAGTTGTACTTCTTCGACGGTGAGGGCGAAGCGCCGCCGGAAGGGCTGGGTGAGGGCGCGGCGAAGGCACGTGTGGCCAGCAGTACGGCGGTGGTCTGGACGGCTGTCACGACTCCGGCGAGCTTAAGCGCACGTCGCGGGCTACCGGGCATACGTGAACCCTCCGTACTCTTCGATGGCCTTGCTGATCTCGTCGGAGGTGGCGGCCTTGTCGTCGCCGGGTACCGGTGCGGGGCCGTCCTTCTGGGTGTCGGAGGTGATCTTCCAGTCGCCCCCGGACCACTGCAGGTCGAACGTCCAGGTCTTCCAGGACGAGGTGACGGGGTCCGTCGAGGAGCTGCCGGCCATGCCGATGAGCCCCACGTACCAGACCGCCACCTTGGCGTCGTTCGCCGTGTAGTGCTGCACCGTCGTGCCGACCGGGACCACCCGGGAGACGAACGTACTGCCGTTCGGCGGATTGCCTGACGCGTCGAGGCCCATCTTGGCGAGAAAGTCGGGCGAGTAGGCCTGGTCCATCGGGCCCTGGAGTCTGGCCGCCGCTGCGGAGGTGTAGAGCAGGTGCAGAAGGTCGTCGCGGCTGTCCTTGTTGAACATGCCCGTCGAACCCAGCGCCACGGCGTAGTTCGAGGCGGCCGACTGCGCTCCCTGCTCCGTGTGGGCGAATCCCGTCGGTACACCCGCGGACTTGCTGTCCACGGGACGGGTTCCGCTGGCCGCCGTGGGCGCGGCCGCCGGCTTGTGGGTCTTCGCGGTCGAGCCGTCCGCGGACGAGTCGTCCCCCCTGTTGGCAAAAGCGATCGCCGCGATGAGGAGGACCACTACGCCGACCACCGTGACCAGGCTTCGGGAGGAGGAGCGGCCGGTGCGGCGGGGGGCGCCGCCGTAGGGGTCGGTTTCGGGGAGGCGGGTGCGGGTGTGGCCCGCGTCGTCGTAGGCCTGGTCGTCTCCGGAGGTCATGGCGTGCGCGCTCCCTCACCCTCGTAGGCGTACGACGGTAGCCGTGCTGCTTGCCGCGCGGGCGCGGTGTGGTGACTCGACATCAGGGAGACGCAACCTTCAGGGGACTCAGACCGCCATGCCGTACACGATCGTGAACAGGGTGCCGAGGGAGCCGATGATGAAGACCCCGGTCAGGCCGGCGATGATGAGGCCCTTGCCCTGCTCGGCGCTGAAGGTGTCGCGGAGGGCGGTCGCGCCGATGCGCTGTTTGGCCGCACCCCAGACCGCGATGCCGAGGCACAGGAGGATGGCCACGGCCATCACCACCTCGATCATCACCTTCGCCTCGTTGCCCAGGCTGCCGAAGGGGCCCCAGTCCGGAGCGATTCCGCCGATGATGGTGTTGATGTCTCCCTTGTCGGCCGCAAAGAGCATGTAAGTCACCGCCCCTGGTGGGTAGTTCCGCGTGGCCCCCGCGGTGTGCGGAGGGCAGGTCTCATTGTCGCCGACAACTTCGCGGTCGTATGTCGACTTGACGTCATTGGCTGGCGGGTTTCGTGCGAGTAGCGCGTACGGTCACTCTGTGTATCACGGCAGGTCACGCCGGGCAACGAGGTCCGACCGGAACCTGTCATGTGGTTGGGCCGTTGTCCTCCTTTACGACCTGGCACGCTTTCTGACGGCTGGTCGGGTGAGGCGTCGAGATGATGTTCTCATGGGAGGGGACGGCGAACAGGACATGGCCCCGGCGGCGGGTGCCGTCGGGGCCCGTGGCCTGCGGAGCAGTGGGTGCGGTCAGCCGGTGAAGGCCGTCACGCCCTCGGGGGTGCCCCAGCCCGTCGTGAACTTGGCCGGGTAACTCCCCCTCGGCGGGGTGCCGGCGAGGGCGTGGGCGCCAGTGGTGGTGCGCTTGGCGCAGTAGGAGACGCACTTCACGCCCAGGGCCACCGCCGACCTTCTTGAAGCGGCCGTTGGCGCGGTGGTGCAGTCCGGTATGCCGTAGTACGAGCGGTACTCGGTCGGGTCCTTGACCCAATTCGCCGGTGGTTCAAGGGCCTTGCCCAGGTCAGGGAAAACGGGCCGCGGCCGGCTGCCGTGACCCGTCTTCCTCTCCGTGCCGCCGAGGGGACCCCACGTCCCCCTCACACCGGCGGCTCCCCGTGACCCGACGGGGTGGTTCGGGCGGTGGTGCTCAGCTCGCGCCGAAGGCGCTCGTACCCTCCGGGGTGCCCCAGCCGGTCGGGCCGTCGTAGCTGGACCGGGCGGTGCAGAAGTACGCCGTGGCGCAGCTGCCGTTGCTGCCGCTGGTGACGTCGTTCAGGGCGGAGGTGCCGGCCGCGCCGTACGGGTACTGGGCCGGGTAGTCGCTGCTGCCCGGGGTGCCGGCGAGGGCGTAGACCGAGGCGATGATCGGCGCCGAGGCGCTGGTGCCGCCGTAGGTGTTCCAGCCGGTGCCGTCGGAGCCGTAGGTGTCGTAGACGGAGACGCCGGTGGCGGGGTCGGCCACGGCGGACACGTCGGCGATCATGCGCTTGGCGCAGCCGGAGTCGGTCTGCCAGGCCGGCTTGGCGTCGTAGGCGGAGCAGCCGGAGCCGGTGCCCTCGGTGCCGGAGGTGTTCCAGACGGACTCGGTCCAGCCGCGGCTGTCGGAGGAGGCCGACAGGCTGGTGCCGCCGACGGCGGTCACGTACCGGGAGGCGGCCGGGTACTCGGCGCCGTAGCCCTCGTCGCCCGCGCTGGCGGTGATGGCGACGCCCGGGTGCTTGTAGTACGAGGTGTCGTACGTCGTGTCGGAGGACGACTCGGAGCCGCCGTAGCTGTTGGAGACGAACCGGGCGCCCAGCTTCACGGCCTCGTTCACCGCGGTGCCCAGGTTGGCGTCGGACGCGGACTTCGCCTCCACCAGCAGGATGTTGCAGTTCGGGCAGGTGGCGCTGACCATGTCGAGGTCGAGGGAGATCTCACCGGCCCAGCCGCTGTCGGCGGAGGGCAGGGAGGTCGTGGAGCCGGTCTGGCCGACCTTGCTGAAGCAGCCGTTGCCGGTGGTGCAGTCCGGCAGGCCGTAGTACGACCGGTAGGCCGCGAGGTCGGACTCGGCGTTCGGGTCGTCGTAGGCGTCGACGATGGCGACGGTCTCGCCCGAGCCGCCCGCGGAGGCGGCGTCGGTCAGGCCGTACGCCGACTGGATGTCGCCCGGGCCGTAGCCGGTCGGGGAGTCGGAGGCGGCGTCGGGCCTCACCGTCCTGGGGGAGATGCCCTTCAGGGCCGCCTGCTTCTCCATGAAGGCGGTGGTGCCGCCGGTGACGCGCAGCGCGTCGCAGGCGGCGTAGCCCTTCTTCGGGGTGGCGCCGCACGCCTTCTCGTAGCGGACGTGGGCCTTGGCGACCTGGGCGGCGATGGTCCTGGCGCTCACCTTGTGGGGCGTGGCGGCGGCTTCGGCGTGGGTGGCGGTGGTCAGGCCGGCGGCGAGAAGTGCGGCGGTGGCCGCGGCTGCCGATCCGATCCGGCGCCATCTGCCCGGTATGTGGGGGGTGTTGGGGGTGGTCGTACGCAAGGTACAGCCTCCTGGGAGTGGTGGTCAGAGGCCTGCGGGTGTGGGGGCCACCGGTGGGTGACCGGTGGGGGCGGCGGCCCGCGACGACCATCGCGTTGTTGAGTACGCGACAACAAGAGGCTTTCGGAATTCTGACTTCCGCGTTACTCAAGGCAGTTGGCGGATTGCTGGCCAATGGCAGTGTGCTGGTGCTGTGCTGGGCATGGCTTGACCCGGGGCACAGGTTCCGCACAGAGGGGATCGGCCGGAATCAGCGGCGGTTCACCGGTCTCGCAGGGCTTATCGGGCTCATCGGGGCTTGAGGCCGTGGAGCAGCAGGTGGACGTGTTCGTCCAGGCCGTGCATGGCCTCCTCGGCGTCGAGCGCGCAGGCGGCGATGAGGGCGGCGAGGCCGTGCAGGCTCGCGGCGGCGATCATGGTGATCCGCTCGGGGTCGCCGGCGACGATCTCGCCCTGCTCCTGCGCCTCCGCGATCATCCGGGCGAAGGAGCCGAGGGACTCGTCGACGGCGGCGGCGAGCTGGGCGGAGCTGTCGGGCGCGTGCTTGCGCGCGAACATCAGCTCCAGCAGCTCCGGGTTCTCGACGGCGAAGCCGAGATAGGCGCGGGCGAGCGCCGCCATGCGTCCCTCGAAGGTGAGGCCGGGCTGCTCTGTGGCGGCGCGCAGGGCCTGGTTCAGGCGCTCGTAGCCGTCCAGCGCGAGGGCGTCTATGAGCGCCTGCTTGTCCTTGAAGTGCCGGCCGGGGGCCGCGTGGCTCACCCCGACGTCCCGGGCCAGCTCGCGCAGCGAGAGCGCGCCGACACCCTTCTCGCGCAGGGTGCGTTCGGCGCTCTTGAGCAGAGCGGCGCGCAGGTCTCCGTGGTGATAGGGGCGGTTCGTCGATGACGGGGACATGCGCGGCATGCGGACCATCGTAACCCGATGTTGTCATTGACATCATTGTTGTCGGTGCCTACTTTGGAGGCATGACCGATAAATGGAACGCGACCCACCTCCCCGACCTGACCGGCCGTACGGCCGTCGTCACCGGTGCCAACAGCGGCATCGGCTTCGTCGCCGCCGAGGCACTGGCCCGGGCCGGAGCGCATGTGGTGTTCGCCGTACGGGATCTCGCGCGGGGCGGCGCCGCCGCGGCGAAGGTGAGCGGCAGCACCGAGGTGCGCCGCCTGGACCTGGCCGACCTGGACTCCGTACGGGAGTTCGCGGCCGGCTGGGACCGCCCGCTGGATCTGCTGATCAACAACGCGGGCGTGATGATGCTCCCGGAGCAGCGCACCAAGCAGGGCTTCGAGATGCAGTTCGGCACGAACCACCTGGGCCACTTCGCGCTGACGAACCTGCTGCTGCCGTATGTGACGGACCGGGTGGTGACGGTGGCCTCCGGCGCTCACCGCTTCGGCGACGGAGTGATCCACTTCGAGGACGTGAACCTGCGCGGCCGCTACACCCCGACCCGCGCCTACGCCCAGTCCAAGCTGGCCAACCTCCTGTTCACGCTGGAACTGCAGCGCCGCCTCGCCGAGGCCGGCTCCCCGGTCCGGGCCCTGGCCGCGCACCCCGGCTGGGCTGCCACGAACCTCCAGAGCCACCACGCGAACCCGCTGATGAGGGGCGCCATGGGGGTCGGCAACAGGCTGTTCGCCCAGAGCGACAAGGCCGGCGCCCAGCCCACGCTCTACGCCGCGAGCCAGGATCTTCCCGGCGCGTCCTACGTCGGCCCGGCCGGCCTCGGCGAGATGCGCGGCGCCCCCACGCTGGTCGGCCGCAGCGCGGCGGCCAGCGATCCGGAGGCGGCCCGGCGCCTGTGGACCCTGTCGGAGGAGCTGACCGGGGTGGACTGGGGCCTGAAGCCGGTCAGCCGACCGTGAGGGGGCCAGGGGGCGCGAAGGTGCGGGCGGCAGCCGTCGTACCGAGTGCCGGGGCACTCCTTGGGCATACGACCCGTTGTGCGTGAGAGTCCATCGGTGAACTTCCGGCTCGACGGCCGTACCGCCCTCGTGACCGGCTCGGTGCGCGGGCTCGGGCTGGAGATGGCGCGGGGGCTGGCCGGGGCCGGGGCGCGGGTCGTCCTGAACGGGCGGAGCCCGGCGAGCCTGGAGCCCGTGGTGGCGCGGTTGCGGGCGCAGGAGGGGTACGACGTCACCGCCGCCGCCTTCGACGTCACCGACCGGGAGGCCGCCGAGGAGGTGGTGCGGGGCCTCGGTGATGTCGACATCCTGGTCAACAACGTGGGCCACCGCGACCGGCGGGGTGTGACCGAGATGGCCCCCAGGGAGCTGGCCGCGCTGCTCGACGTCTATCTGACCTCGGCGTACGCCCTGAGCCAGACGGTGGCGAGGGGGCTGACCGCGCGGGGAGCGGCGGGCCGGATCATCAACGTCTCCTCGGTGGTCGGCCAACTGGGCCGCACCGGAGACGTCGCCTACGCCACGGCGAAGGCGGGCCTCGACGGCCTGACCCGGGCCCTGGCCGCCAACCTCGGCGCGAGCGGTACGACGGTCAATTCGATCGCACCGGGCACGTTCGCGACCGACGTCAACGCGGAACTGGCGGCCGACCCCGAGTGGGAGCGGTGGCTGCGGACGCGCACGGCACTGGGGCGGTGGGGGCGGCCGGAGGAGATCGCGGGGGTCGTGGTGTTCCTGGCGAGCGATGCGGCGTCCTTCATCACGGGGCAGACGATCGCGGTGGACGGGGGGATGACGACGAGCTTCTGAAGAGTTGACCTTGCGTGATCGTGCCTGGTCAGACGGGTATTGCGGGTGGATGTCGCGCCCATCGGGACGTTTCACAGGAAAATCTCAGCTAAGTCGCAGCGGGATTCTCACGTTCGTGGGGGACAGTGACGTCTGATGAAGCGCATCTCACGCATCACGGTCACCTCGCGTCCCGCGCTGCTGGGCGCCGTGGTGATGCTCGCCATGACCTCGGCGTCCGTGGCGGCCGCCGATGACGGGCCGGGGCCCCTGGGGGTCACCGCCGATGTCGTCGCGACCCGGCAGACGGCGCGGGTCGGCGCGCTGTTCGGCGCGGATCGGGCCGACGATCTGTCCGGCGGCCACTTCTGCACGGCCTCGGTCGTGCACAGCCCGCGGGGCAATCTCCTCGTCACCGCCGCGCACTGCGTGGGCGAGGCCGACAGCGATCTGGTGTTCGTGCCGGGCTACCGGGACGGGCAGGCGCCGTACGGGGTGTGGAAGGTCGGCAAGCGCTACCTGCCCGACGGCTGGGCCAAGGACCAGGACGAGGACAGCGACCTGGCCCTCGTCACCGTCGACGACCTGGACGGCAGGCGGATCGAGGACGTGGTGGGAGCCAACCGGTTCACGCCCGGTACGGCCACCGGGGCCACCGCCGTCACCCTCGTCGGCTACCCCGACTCGCGTGAGGTGCCCATCAGTTGCACCAACAAGCCGGTCGCGCACAGCAGCACCCAGCAGCGCATCGACTGCCCCTCCTTCGCCAGCGGCACCAGCGGCAGCCCGTGGATCAACGGGGACCACCAGGTCGTCGGCATCCTCGGCGGCCACGAGGAGGGCGGTTCGACCGACGACGTGTCGTACAGCGTGGTGCTGGGCAGCAAGGCGGCCGAGCTGTACAAGGACGCGATCGGCGATCCCTGAAGTGCGGGCGGTGCGCAGGCGGCCGCCGCGGGGGGTGCCCCCCACGACAGCCGCCCTTCGGAAGGCCTGACCGCCGCTCAGCGGCTCGCCGCGACCGGCGAGGTCTTCCCCTCCGTCGCCGCCACCGCCGGCTTCTCGGTCGCGGCCTTGGCCGCCGCTGCCGCCGCCGTGCGCTGGGCGACCCGGCGCAGGTACAGGTTGTCGAAGACGAGCGCTGGCGCGGTCGGCGAGGCGCCGACCGCCTGCATGCCGGCCGGGATCACGCCGGTCGGCGCGGAGACGACGAACGCGGTGCTCGGGACGACGTCCATGAAGAGGACACCGTTGAGCGGGCCGAGGTAGCGGTCGCCGAAGTTCCATCCGAGGACGCCCACGAAACGCCGCCGGTTGCCGGAGGAGCCGGCCCGCACGGAGGACGCGATGTCGGCGCGCGGATGGTGGTGGAATCGCCGCACAGAGCCTCTGCCTCACGTGATCACAAAGTGGTCGAACTCGCCTGCCTGTACGCCGAGTACGGAGGCGTTCCCCTTGTGGCGCGTTGTCGTGACGACGGTCGCCTTTGAGCGGAGGCAGAGGGGGGTGTCGTCGGCGGGGTTCTGGTTGGTGGGGGAGGGTTCCTTCTTGAGGGCGGTGAGGAGGACGGCGAAGGTAGCGGGGGTGAGGGTGCGCAATGCGGAGGCGGGACGTCGGGCCTGCCACCGAACGAGCCATGTCCGTGTCGACCGGCACCTGGGACGCCCTGCACAGCCGGCCTGACAACGGCGCCTGTCAGGACGTGGTGTTGGGGAAGTTCGGGGAGCCGGTGCCGTTGCCCGAGCCGTTCGGAGCCGAGGTCGGCACGGGTGACTTCACGGTGTACGGAGAGGCCGCGCGCCTGTCAAAGAGGGGCGCGACCAGCGACCAGTGAGGCCCCCCGGACGGCCAACTGGGCAGGTCTGTCTCGGGCGGTCCGGACTGCCGTATGCCGGTCAGCCTGATTGACGCCTCGTCGGACAGTGTGCCCAGCGAGCTTTCCGGGACCCTACGGCAGCCCTGCCCGCACGGGCTTCCGCGTCGTCGGCCGGGAGGCCGCGCGAGCGTCAGGAATAGGCCGAAATGTTGGCCGGGGGCAGGGACGTGCCGAGAATGTGGCCTTGAACGGGCCGCGCATGGGGGAGGGTTGGGTCGTGCGCAAAGTGTGGGTGGTGGGCGGCATCGCGGTCGGGCTCGGCCTGAGCTTCGTGATGCTGCTCGTCGTCGGGGTGTACGTCGTCGCCGGCAACCTCGCCAACGGGGTCGGCTCAGGCAGTGTGGGACTGGCCAAGGGGGCTGTTCCGGCGGCGTACAAGACACTGGTGCAGAGGTGGGGCAATCTGTGCACCGCCCTCAACCCCGCCTTGCTGGCCGCCCAGTTGTATCAGGAGAGCGGTTTCAACCCCAACGCCGTGAGCCCGGCGAAGGCGGAGGGGATAGCGCAGTTCATTCCCGGGACGTGGGCGACGCACGGGGTCGACGGCAACGGCGACGGCGTCCGCAACGTCTGGGACCCGAACGACGCGATTCCGTCGGCCGCCGCGTACGACTGCGAACTCGCCAAGTACGTCAAGGACGTGCCCGGGAACGTCTCGGAGAACATGCTCGGCGCCTACAACGCGGGCGCTTACGCGGTGATCAAGTACGGGGGCGTGCCGCCGTACCAGGAGACCCAGAACTACGTGAAGACGATCACGACTCTGTCGAAGAGCTTCGCCGCACCCGTGACCCGCGTCGACCCCACCCAGCAAGCCGCCGGCGCCATCGCCTTCGCGCAGAGCAAGTTGGGGACGCCCTATCTGTGGGGTGGTGAGGGGTCGGCCGAGCAGGGTGGGCGGTTCGACTGTTCGGGGCTGACGCAGGCCGCGTACGCGAAGGTGGGGATCACGCTGCCGCGGGTGGCCAATGATCAGTACAACGCCGGGCCGCATCCGTCGCGTGATCAGTTGCTCCCGGGTGATCTGGTGTTCTTCTCCACCGACCGCGGCGACTCGCGGGCCATCCACCACGTGGGGATCTACGTGGGCGGCGGGTACATGATCGACGCGCCGCGGACGGGGGCCGTCATCCGGTTCGATCCGATCGACACGCCGGATTACTTCGGCGCCACCCGCGTCACCGAAGATGGCGCAAAAGCGCTTCCCACGACGGTTTGACACGGTGTGACCGAGCGTGAACCAACCCCCTGAGCTGCGGCGATGAGTCTCTCTTCGATAACGTCTGCGTGATCATTCAGTGGAGAGTGGAACGTATTGATGGGGACCGTGCGTTCCTGTTGACGTAGCCGAGCGGACGTCAGTACGGGCAGTGCGGCAGTGCAGCGGAAGCGGATCTACGAACCACGGGGGTAGGAGCGGCGCACACGAGGTGCGTCCGGTAGACGACGAAGGGGCCGCAGCACCATGGCTGTACTCGCCGAATCCGGATCGAACCCCGACGTCGACCTGCTCTACGACATCAATGGCCTGGCCAAGGACGCGCCCCACTGGTTCGACCGGCTCATGGAGTTCGTCGGTGAGTACGGGCTGTTGGTCGCCATGGTGCTGCTCGTGCTGTGGTGCTGGTGGTCCGTGCGGCGCCGGGGCGCCGAGGACGCCGCGGCCTCCGTGGCCGCGCTGGTGTGGGCGCCCCTCGCGGCCGGTATCGCGGTGCTGGTCAACATCCCGATCCGCGGCTTCGTGGAACGGCCCCGCCCCTTCGTCGATCACCAGGGCCTGGACGTCCTCGTCTCCGGCAAGACCGACTTCTCCTTCGTCAGCGACCACGCGACCATCACCATGGCGCTGGGCGTCGGCCTCTTCGTCGCCAACCGCCGCTTCGGCATCGCCGGTATAGGGCTCGCGCTGCTTGAGGGATTCTGCCGGGTCTACATGGGCGTGCACTACCCGACGGACGTCGTCGGCGGCTTCGCGCTCGGTACGGCCGTCGCGCTGCTGCTCTCCCCGCTGGCCTCGGCGCTGCTCACCCCGCTGATGCGAGCGGTGGAGCGGTCGCCCCGGGCGGGGTGGATCGTACGGACGCGAGCGGCGGGCGGGGCACGTGAGGGGGCGCTGCTTCCGGCCGCCCGTACGTCGGTGGAGTCCGAGGAACGGGACCTCGCGGCGTAGCCGACGGCACCGCGCCGCCCCCGCCCCGTCTCACAGCCCCTGCGCGTACGAGAAGAACCTCTCCGGGTCGTACTGCTTCTTCACCTTCCCCAGCCGGGTCACCGCGTCCCCGTAGTACGCCGTCTTCCAGTCCCGCAGCGTCGGGTCGGTGTAGTTCTGGTACGCCGCGCCGGAGGCGTACGGCTTCATCGCGTCGTGCGCCGAGGTCAGCCAGGACTGGGCGGTGGTGCCGGAGGCCCCCGCGCCCCAGGACGCGATGTACTGGGCCAGCATCCGGGAGCGGCGGTGGACGAAGGCCGTCGCCGTGGGGGAGACGCGGTTGACCGCGCCGCCGAGGGCGGTGAACGCGATGCTGCCCGCGCCGCCGCGCACGGAGGCGATCTGCCGCAGCACCGTCTGGATGCCCGCCGGGGAGAGGGAGCGGTCGAAGAAGTCGGAGCGGGCCGCGTACGTCTCCCGGCCCAGCCCGCCCTGCGGGGAGCGGCCCGGCGTGGAGCCCGGCAGGTGGCACTGGGCGTCCGTGGAGAAGGAGGAGCAGCCGGCGTAGACCTCCATCGCCTCCTCGTAGCTCCGGCGGCGCAGGCTGACGGAGGAGGCGTTCGCGCCGGCCGCGTGGGCCAGGCGGTCGACCGCGTTCTGGAGTTCGCCGTAGGTGCCGAGGGAGAAGCAGGCCACGGAGATGGTGGGGGTGCGGCCCGGTGAGCACGCCAGGTGCAGGGAGGACCAGATCTCGTCGGGCTGGCTCGGGCCCCACTCCTGCCAGGCCTTCAGCACGGCCGCCGCCTTGGACCACGGCCATGTCATGTACGCCGTCACCGCCTGCGGAGCCGGGTGGGTCTTGAACTGCAGCTCGGTGACGACGCCGAAGTTGCCGTTGCCGGCGCCGCGCAGCGCCCAGAAGAGGTCGGAGTGCGAGGACGCGTTCGCCGTCACCTGGGTGCCGTCCGCCGTGATGACCGTCGCCTGGGTGAGGCTGTCGCAGGTCAGGCCGTAGGCGCGGGAGGCGACGCCGTGGCCGCCGCCGAGCACCAGGCCGGAGACGCCGACGGTGGGGCAGGAGCCCGCGGGTATGGTCACGCCCTTCGCGGCCAGCGCCCGGTAGACGTCGATCAGCTTGGAGCCGGCGCCGACGACGGCCTGGCCGCCGGACACGCGTATCCGGTTCAGCCGGGACACGTCGAGGACGAGGCGGTTGTCGCCGGAGGAGTAGCCCGCGTAGGAATGGCCCCCGTTGCGTATGGACACCCGCACGCCATGGGCATGGGCGTAGGCGAGGGTCGTACGGATGTCACCGGCGTGCGCGACGTACGCCACCGCGGCGGGCTTCAGGCCGTCGAAGCGGGTGTTGTACAGCTGGTGGGCCGTGGTCCAGCTCGCGTCGCCGGGCCGGACCAGGGTGCCGTCCAGGTCATGGGCGAGGGCCGTCCAGTTCGCGGCGGCGTTGGCGCTGGTGGTCTTGAGGGACGTGAGCGAGGATGAGCCCGTGCTCGCCGAGGCACTGGACCTGCCCGCGCCCGAGCTGCAGCCGGTCAGTGCGGTCGCGGCCACTACGGCCGTGCCGCCCGCGATGAACGTACGCCGTTCCATGCCCATCGTCCTGTGTCGCCTTTCCGCAGGCCTCCTTGGCCTTTCCTGGAATGAGACGGCGCCACGGGCGCGTTGGTTCGTAACAGTTCATGCACAGGGAAACGGCCACCGAAGACGTGTGCGTGCGACCCGATTGTCGGAACCTCCACGTGCTCTCCCCGTGAGCATTCCGTGACCTAACCAGGCCGACGGCAGGGGTTCACCCTCCGTTCACTTCCGGCCATCGGCGGCTTCACCTGTTCTGCCTAATTTCGGCCGTGCACGGTGCGGAGCGCGGCCATATGCGCTCGCGCTACCTCCCTACACCTCGCACGCCGCCGACCGCGGCGGCTCCTGGAAGGAACTCCCGAAAGTGAAGCTTCAGCGCAAGAACCGGCTGCGCGCCCTCTCGCTCGGTGCGATCGCCGTGACCGGCGCCCTGGCCCTGACGGCGTGCGGCTCCGACGACAACGGTGGCGGTTCCAAGGCGTCGGGCAGCCCGTCCGGCTCCGCCAACGCCTCCTCGATCAAGTGCGACGACGCCAAGGGTCAGCTGCTCGCAGACGGCTCCTCCGCGCAGAAGAACGCGATCGACGCCTGGGTCAAGGAGTTCTCCCAGGCCTGTGGCGTGCAGATCAACTACAAGGGTGGCGGCTCCGGTGCCGGTGTCACCTCCTTCAACCAGGGCCAGCTGGCCTTCGCCGGTTCCGACTCCGCGCTGAAGCCGGACGAGGTCACCGCCTCCAAGAAGGTCTGCTCCGGCGGTCAGGGCATCGACCTCCCGATGGTCGGCGGCCCGATCGCCCTCGGTTACAACGTCCCGGGTGTCGACAGCCTGGTCCTGGACGCTCCGACCGTCGCCAAGATCTTCGACAGCAAGATCACCAACTGGAACGACCCGGCGATCAAGAAGCTGAACCCCTCGGTGAAGCTTCCCGACCTCAAGATCCAGGCGTTCCACCGCTCGGACGAGTCCGGCAGCACGGACAACTTCACCAAGTACCTGATCGCCACCACCCCGAACAACTGGAAGTACTCGGGCGGCAAGGCCTGGCAGGCCAAGGGCGGCCAGTCCGCTCCGCAGTCCGCGGGTGTGGCCCAGCAGGTCAAGCAGACCTCCGGCGCCATCGGCTACTTCGAGCTGTCCTACGTCAAGGACGGCATGAAGGCCGTCTCCATCGACACCGGTGCCAGCAAGCCGGTCGCGCCCAGCACCGACTCCGCCACCGCCGACATCGCGGCCGCCAAGGTCGTCGGCACCGGCAATGACCTGTCGCTGAAGCTGGACTACGCCACCAAGGCCGAGGGTGCCTACCCGATCACCCTGGTGACGTACGAGATCGTCTGCGACAAGGGCAACAAGGCGGACACCCTGCCCGCCACCAAGGCGTTCCTGCGCTACATCGCCAGCGAGGACGGTCAGAAGATCCTCTCCACGATCGACTACGCCCCCGTTCCCGACGCGATCATCAGCAAGGTCCGCACCACCATCGAGGGCCTGAGCTGACCTGATCCGAAAGTGCGGCCCGTGCCCGACAGGGCCCGGGCCGCACCGTCCGGTGCACCGCCGCCACGAGCCGCCGCCCCGCGTGGGCGGCCGGCTCCGCAGACCGGAGAACCCGATGGACATATCGACCAAGACAACTGACGCACCTCCCCCCACGCCCCAGCCCTCGACGGCCGAGCAGAAGCGCAACGCCCGCGGCGCGAGCCGCCCGGGTGACCGCGTCTTCCTCGGCCTTTCCCGTGGGTCCGGCATCCTGCTGCTGGTGATCATGGCCGCGATCGCGGTCTTCCTCACCTACCGTGCCTCCCTCGCGATCAGCAAGGACCACGGCAACTTCCTGACCACCTCCGAGTGGAACACCAACCTCACCCCGCCGACCTTCGGCATCGCGGTACTGGCCTTCGGCACGATCGTCTCCTCGGTCATCGCCATGCTGCTCGCCGTCCCGGTCGCGGTCTCCATCGCGCTGTTCATCACGCACTACGCACCGCGCCGGCTCGCCGGTCCCGTCGCGTACGTGATCGACCTGCTCGCCGCCGTGCCGTCCATCGTGTACGGCCTGTGGGGCGCGCTGGTCCTCGTACCGCACATGAACGGCCTCTACGGCTGGCTCGACGACTTCTTCGGCTGGACCGGTATCTTCTCCTGGGACAAGGGCGCCCCGCGCTCGATGCTCACCGTCGGCATCCTGCTCGCGATCATGATCCTGCCGATCATCACCAACGTGAGCCGCGAGGTCTTCCGCCAGGTCCCGCAGATGCACGAGGAGGCCGCCCTGGCCCTCGGCGCCACGCGCTGGGAGGTCGTCCGGATGTCCGTGCTGCCCTTCGGCCGCTCCGGCGTGATCTCCGCGTCGATGCTCGGCCTCGGCCGCGCGCTCGGCGAGACGATGGCCGTGGCCACCGTGCTCTCCCCCGACTTCATCATCCACGCCAGCCTGCTCAACCCGGGCGGCGGCACCTTCGCCCAGAACATCGCCAGCAAGTTCAGCGAGGCGACGGAGTTCGGCCGGGACGCACTCATCGCCTCCGGTCTGGTCCTGTTCGTCATCACCCTGCTGGTCAACGGCGCGGCCCGGATCATCATCGCCCGCCGTGCGGAGTACTCGGGGGCCAACGCATGAGCACCGCATCCGTCACGCACAAGCGCCACAGCACCCTGCGCGGCGCCAGCCTGCCCACGTGGTCGCCGTGGGCGATCGCCGCGGGCTCCCTCGCCCTGGGCATCGGCATCTCCCTGGCCGCCGGCCTGGACAGCAAGATCCAGTGGGGTCTGATCGCCGCGGTCCTGTTCGTCCTCGGTACGTACGTGATCGCCGCGCGCGTCGAGGGCCGCCGGCAGGCCAAGGACCGCGTCGCGACCAGCCTCGTCTGGGTCGCCTTCCTGCTCGCCGTGGTGCCGCTGGTCTCCCTGATCTGGGTGACCGTCGCGCGCGGTGTGAAGGTCCTGAACGTCTACTTCCTCACCCACTCCATGGGGGTCGTCGCCGACACCGAGCCCGGTGGCGGCATCTACCACGCCATCATCGGTAGCCTGGAGCAGGTGGGCCTCGCCACCCTGATCGGCGCGCCGATCGGCGTGCTCACCGCGATCTACCTGGTGGAGTACGGCCGCGGCCGGCTCGCCAAGGCCGTCACCTTCTTCGTCGACGTGATGACCGGCATCCCGTCGATCGTCGCGGGTCTGTTCATCCTGTCGCTGATGCTCATCTTCAAGATGCAGCCGTTCGGCTTCGCCGGTTCGCTGGCCCTGGCCATCCTGATGATGCCGGTCGTCGTCCGCTCCACCGAGGAGATGCTCAAGCTCGTCCCGAACGAGCTGCGCGAGGCGTCCCTGGCGCTCGGCGTGCCGAAGTGGCGCACCATCCTGAAGGTGGTCCTGCCGACCTCCATCGGCGGTATCACCACCGGCATCATGCTGGCGATCGCCCGTATCGCCGGTGAGACCGCGCCGGTGCTGCTGCTGGTCTTCGGCAACCCGTTCATCAACAACAACCCCTTCGAGGGTGCGCAGGCGTCGCTGCCGCTGTACATCTACCAGCAGTTCGCGAACAGCGCGGGTTCCGGAGCGGCGTACGACCGTGCGTGGGCGGCCTCGCTCACGCTGATCGCCTTCGTGATGATCCTCAACCTGGTGGCCCGCGGCATCGCCCGCTGGAAGGCCCCGAAGACCGGTCGCTGAGTCGCGGCCAACCTCGGCGACTGACAAGACTTATCTGGAAGTGAAGTAGACATGGCCAAGCGAATCGACGTAAGCGGACTGACCGCCTACTACGGCTCCCACAAGGCGATCGAGGACATCTCGATGACCGTCGAACCGCGTTCGGTGACGGCGTTCATCGGCCCCTCCGGTTGCGGCAAGTCGACGTTCCTGCGCACGCTGAACCGGATGCACGAGGTCACCCCCGGCGGCCGCGTCGAGGGCAAGGTGCTTTTGGACGACGAGGACCTGTACGGCGCCGGGATCGACCCGGTGTCCGTCCGCCGCGAGGTGGGCATGGTCTTCCAGCGCCCGAACCCCTTCCCCACGATGTCGATCTTCGACAACGTGGCGGCGGGCCTGCGCCTGAACGGCAAGTACCGGAAGGCGGAACTGAACGACATCGTCGAGAAGTCCCTGAAGGGCGCGAACCTCTGGAACGAGGTCAAGGACCGTCTGAACAAGCCGGGCTCCGGCCTGTCCGGCGGCCAGCAGCAGCGCCTGTGCATCGCCCGCGCGATCGCGGTCGAGCCGAAGGTCCTCCTCATGGACGAGCCCTGCTCCGCCCTGGACCCGATCTCCACCCTCGCCATCGAGGACCTGATCGGTGAGCTGAAGGAACGCTTCACGATCGTCATCGTGACGCACAACATGCAGCAGGCGGCGCGCGTCTCGGACCGTACGGCGTTCTTCAACCTGGCGGCCGTGGGCCAGCCGGGCCGGCTGATCGAGATCGACGACACCGAGCGCATCTTCTCCAACCCGTCGGTGCAGGCGACCGAGGACTACATCTCGGGCCGCTTCGGCTGAGCCGAAGCCGACGTCATAGACCCCTCGCGGTGCTGCATGGCGGTGCCACCGCGAGGACGCAAGAGGGCCCGCCCCCGGCTCCCGGGGGCGGGCCCATTGCGTTCGGGGACGGCCGTGAAGGCCTTCACGGACCGAGGCCCAGCACGCGCACCGGCTCGCCGATCCACCGGTCCGGGTGGTGGTGGCGATGATCGCCCCGTCGGGACGGGCCGGGGTGGGCTGAGCGGCGTGGAGACAGTGCGCCGCGGCCCACGTGTGCTGCCGCGCCACGGCCAGGGCCGCGGGCAGGTCCAGGTCCAGGACGGTGATGCCGGGCAGGGCGGCGAGATGTTCTGCCGTACCGGGACGGGCCCGGCCGGCTTCGACCAGTGCGCACGCCGGGGCCTACAGGTGCCAGCCGGTCTCCGCGTGGGCGCGGTGGATCAACCGGGAGGCAAGGACATGGCCCCGGCCGGCCGCGGCGATGGCGGTGTCGTCCAGGACGATGTGCATCGAGTCGCTCACCGGGCCGCCGCCCGGGTCGGCCGGCGGTCCAGCTCGCTGTCGAGGTCCCGTTCCTCCGCAGGACTGGGTGCGTAGCCCATCCACTCCTTCAAGGCGGCGCGGGCCTGCTCGGCCCGTTCGGCGGGGGTGAGCAGGGTCTCGGCGAGCCGCGGCAGGTAGGCGCGCAGCGACATCCCCTCGGCGCCGCTATGGCGGCGAGCCGGTTCCGGGCTTCTTCGGGGATACGGGCGTTGGCGTCGGACATCCTCGACTCCGCTGCACGTCACGGGTACGGGTACGTACCCGTGATCTATGGCGTGCTCTCGGGAGCCGGGCTACAGCACCGTCAGCTTCTCCACGCCGAAGGCCAGCGCGGCGACCACCCCTGCCGCCGGCATCGTGATGAACCAGCCCAGGACGATGTTCTTGGCCACGCCCCAGCGGACGGCGTTCAGGCGCTTGGTCGCGCCCACGCCCATGATCGCCGAGGTGATGACGTGGGTCGTGGAGATCGGGGCCTTGAAGAGGAAGGCCGTGCCGAACATGATCGAGGCGCCGGTGGCCTCGGCCGCGAAGCCCTGCGGGGGGTCCAGCTCGATGATCTTGCGGCCCAGGGTGCGCATGATGCGCCAGCCGCCCGCGTAGGTGCCCAGGGACAGCATCACCGCGGAGACGATCTTCACCCAGACCGGGATCGGGTCGCCGAAGGTCTCGTGGCCGGAAATCACCAGTGCCATGACGACGACACCCATCGTCTTCTGGGCGTCCTGGAGGCCGTGGCCGAGGGCCATGCCGGCCGCCGAGACCGTCTGCGCGATACGGAAGCCGCGCTTGGCCTTGTGCGGGTTGGCCCGGCGGAACAGCCACATGATCGCCATCATGACGAGGTAGCCCACGATCAGGCCGACCACGGGGGACAGGAACATCGGGATGATGATCTTGTCCAGCACGCCGTTCCAGTGGACCGCCGTGCCGCCCGCCAGGGCCGCGCCGACCAGGCCGCCGAACAGGGCGTGGGAGGACGAGGACGGCAGGCCGAAGTACCAGGTGATCAGGTTCCAGGTGATCGCGCCGAGCAGGGCCGCGAAGAGGATGCCCATCCCCGTCGAGCCCGAAGGCGTCTCGATCAGGCCTTCGCTGACGGTCTTGGCGACGCCCGAGCCCAGGAAGGCACCGGCGAGGTTCATCACCGCGGCCATGGCGAGGGCCGCCCGGGGTGTGAGCGCTCGCGTCGACACCGATGTCGCGATCGCGTTCGCCGAGTCGTGGAAGCCGTTGGTGTACGTGAAGAAGAGCGCGACCAGGATGGTCACGATGAGGGCGAAGGTGTCCATCGACGCCTCAGGACTCCTTGACGGCGATGGTCTCCACCGTGTTCGCCACGTGCTCGAACGCGTCCGCCGCCTCTTCCAGGACGTCCACGATCTGCTTGAGCTTGAGCACCTCGATCGCGTCGTACTTGCCGTTGAAGAGGTGGGCCAGCAGCTTGCGGTGGATCTGGTCCGCCTGGTTCTCCAGGCGGTTGACCTCGATCCAGTACTCGGTCAGGTTGTCCAGCGTGCGCAGGTTCGGCATCGCCTCCGCCGTCAGCTCGGCGGCCCGGGCCAGGACCTCGATCTGCTGCTCGACGCCCTTCGGCAGCTCCTCGACGTTGTAGAGGACGACCAGGTCGACGGCCTCCTCCATGAAGTCCATGATGTCGTCCAGGGACCCGGCGAGGGAGTAGATGTCCTCGCGGTCGAACGGCGTGATGAACGAGGAGTTCAGCTGGTGGAAGATCGCGTGCGTGGCGTCGTCACCGGCGTGTTCGGCGGCCCGCATGCGCTCTGCGATCTCGGCTCGGGCAGGTGCGTCCGCCCCGAGCAGTTCCATCAGGAGTTTCGAGCCGGTGACGATGTTGTCCGCGGATGCGGCGAACATGTCGTAGAAGCTCGTCTCCCTGGGGGTCAGACGAAAGCGCACGTGGGGTCCTCGGGGTGCTTCGGTTTCGGTCAGGCTGATGCTAGGCGCATCATCCGGCCACGGCTATCGGGCCGCATCCCAGTGTCGCCCATCGGCCAGATTGATCAGCACGGGGGCGGACCAAGGGCTCCCTACCCCGCAAAGTTGGTTACCATATACCCAGTAGGGGTATGTATCCCCGATTGTGTCCACAGCTTGTCCCGCAGCTCGTCCCGAGATGGAGGCCCGCGATGACGACGACCGAGGCCGGCGCCACGGCTCCCTCCGAGACACCGGGCGGGACCGTGAGTGAGACCGAGCACACTCCGCACGCCACGCACGGCTACCACAAGCAGAAGGACGAGCACCTCAAGCGGCTGCGCCGGATCGAGGGGCAGATCCGCGGTCTGCAGCGGATGGTCGACGAGGACACCTACTGCATCGACATACTGACCCAGGTCTCCGCCTCCACCAAGGCGCTGCAGTCGTTCGCGCTGCAGCTGCTGGAGGAGCATCTGCGGCACTGCGTGGCCGACGCGGCCCTCAAGGGCGGTGACGAGATCGACACCAAGGTGGACGAGGCGACGAAGGCGATCGGCCGCCTCCTGCGCTCCTGAGAGCGGGGCGCTAGTCCGCACGTTCCTCGGACACCCGCAGCACCTCGTCGATGCTCTCCAGGCTGAGCCGGTCCTCGGCCGCGGAGGCCGCGATGATCAGCTCTCCGCACAGTTCGATCTCGGCGAGGGCCACGTGGTCCTGCACCGCCGTACCGCCGACCGGAGCCACGCGCCTCACCTCTTCTCTGCCGTCACCCACTTCCTAGAGTAGGGAGCGCTCCACACACCGCGCATGGCACGGACGGGCTACTTACGGGGTGGTGCCGGGGACTAGTCGCCGTCCTCGGCGATACGGCCCGCGTAGATGTCCGCCGAGCGCGGCAGCCGTACGTCGGCGGGGGCACCGAAGTCGTAGAGCAGGGTCGTCGAGGCGACCGCCACGGGGGTCTTCTGCCTGCCGTTGACGAAGCTGAAGCGCTGCCTGAGCTTGCGGATGCGGCCCTGGTCGTCGAGATAGGCGTCGAACGGCACTTCGGCCGTGGCGAACCCTTTCGCCGCCGCGGCCAGCGGCTCCCTGTTCGCGGCGGAGGCCTTCCGGGCCGCGCTGCCCAGATCCGCCGTGCCCCGGTAGTGGCGCACGGCCGTGCCGCCGACCTCGGTCCTGCCGACATAGGTCGCCGTCCGCGTCCCGCGCAGCACCTCGGCGGCAGCGTACGGGTCGGTCGCGCCGCCGGTGACCAGGTTGCCGTCGGACAGCGTCGCGGTGTCCACGCGGACCCACTTGTCGGCGGGCACGCCCGCGCCCCGGTTCTTCATGAACAGGGCGCCGGGGGCGAGGAGTTCGGTGATCGGCTGGTGCTCGGAGGTGCCCGCAGGGTCCTCGGGCAGGACGACGGTGAGGCGGCCGAGCCGGTGCCGGTAGTCGTAGACGCCCTGGCCGCGGATGGTGACCCGGGTGCCGCCGGTGGCCATCTCCATGGAGGTGGTGGCCTTGGAACTGCCCGCGCCGCGCAGGGTGTCCACGGCCCGGTGCAGGACGGCGACCGGGTCGCCCCCGCCCTTGACGTCCTCGGCGGCGGCCCCGCTGCCGGAACAGCCCGTGGCACCCGCTCCGAGGCCGAGCATGATGCCGACCGCGACGACCGTCCTGCCCGCGGTCCTGTGCTGCCGCCGTTCCATCGCCTGCCTACCCCCAAGCCGGTACGTCCGTCACGGGCCCCTGTCGTCCGGCTAACGACGGGTAGGGGGACACCGTCACGCGCTGTCGGGGGGCGGGGAAGGCCATACGAACCCTTTAACCGCGGTGTCGGTAACGTTGTCAGCGTGGCGCAGCAGGAGGGGCCGGAGCGCGTCCGGCAGGGGCACGGCCAGGAGCACCTCACCTCGACGGCGGAACAGGGCCGCTTCTGCCTGGCCCGCTGTACCTGCGGCTGGCGCGGTCCGGCCCGCCGGGCCCGCAGCCAGGCCCGTGCGGACGCGGAGGCTCACGCGGCGGAGCGGTGAAGGGCGTCGACGAGCCCGCGGTCGCGGGGCTGGGTGAGGCGGGTGCGGGCCGCGGTGGGGGAGAGCCACAGGATGCGGTCCACCTCGGCGTTCGGGGCGAAGTGCCCGGAGACCGCCTCGGCCGCCCAGTAACGCACCTGCTTCGGGCGGCCGTTGGCCAGATATCGCATGGTCGGCAGTTCGGCGCTGGGCACGGCCGTGTACCCGGTCTCCTCCGCGACCTCCCGCAGGGCGCCCGCGAGCGCGTCCTCGCCGTGCTTGAGCTTGCCCTTCGGATGCGACCAGTCGTCGTACTTCGGCCGGTGGACCAGACAGATCTCCAGGTCGCCGGAGACCGGCGAGCGGCGCCACAGCACGCAGCCGGCCGCCCGCACCAGGGTGTCGCTCACACCGCCTCCTCAGGGGGACTCAGGGTGCGCTGACGGTCTGCTTCTGCCAGGCCTGCTGGAAGGCGAACCTGGCGGCCTCCACCTCGTGCCGCTGGTCGGCGTGGAGCACGCCGAGCGCGTACGCCGTCGCCGGGGCGATCCGGGGCGTACGGGCGGCCTGGGCCGCCGCCGCTGCCGCCTCCGAGGCGTCCCGGTGCCGGTTCAGGGCCTGACCGGCCGCCAGCAGGCGCGTGTCCACGGGCAGTCCCCCAGGCTCTCGGCTTCGCTCGAGCTGGGAGGTGCCCCCACCGCCGTGCAGCGCCTCCTGGGCGTACCGGTGCAGCCGCAGCAGCAGCCGGACCTGGTGCCAGGGGCCGTCCTGGGCGTGCGGGGCCGGGTCCGGGGACAGTCCGTGCACCAGGGCCTCCGCGTTGTACGGGTGGCCCGCGACGACCAGCGGAAGACCTGCGATGGCGTCTGTCAGCCGTTCCTCCGCAGCGGCTGCCAGGGGGCGCAGGTCGGTCGTGGGGGCGGTGGGGGTGAGGGGGACCTCGCTGGCGAGTACGGCGACCTTGTCCGCGACCGCGTGGAAGCGGCTCGATCCCAGCGCCTGCAGGGCCGTGGAGTGAGCCCGGGTCCGGGCCAGGGTCAGCTGGCGCTCGAGCAGGGCGCCCGCTTTCGCCGCGCCCACCGTGAGGTTGCCGCGTTCCGGCGCGGGGCTCGCCGGACCGCTGGAGCCGAGCGGTGCCGTCGCGCCCACCTCGGCGGACGTCACCTGGCCCGGGAAGGCCGTCGCCCCGGACAACCGGTGCAACGCCAGCAACAGCCGCTCCAGCCGCGCCTCGTACGCGTGCTCAAGCCCCAGCGTGCCCGACAGCCACGCCAGTTCGGGGCGCATCTCCTCCGACCAGTCGGGGTCGAGGAGCGGACGGAAGGTGTGCAGGCTGCCGCTGATGCGGCGGGCCGAACGGCGCAGTGCGCGCGCCGCGTCGACGGACTCCGCCGTGCCCTTCTCTGCGCCGTTCGCCTGAGCTCGCGCGGGGCCGCCCCCGTTCGCACCGCCGGTCTCACGGTGCAGGCGCAGGGCGCGGAGGAACTCCGTGGCCTGGGCGCGCAGATACGCCGCGAGAGCGTCCCCGGTCACCACCCGGGCCGTGGGGTCCGTCGGGTCAAGGTGTTGCTGTGCCACGCCGGCGCCTCCGGGCGTCTATGAGCATCTCCTGGACGTTGCGCAGGGGTTGGCCGTCCGCGTCGGTCGCGTGTCGCGTCCACTCGCCGTCCGGACCGAGGTGCCAGGAGGAGGTCGAATCGGACATACCGGTGTCGAGCAGCCGGTTGAGGGCTGCCCGGTGGGCGGGGTCGACGACCCGCACCAGGGCCTCTATCCGGCGGTCGAGGTTGCGGTGCATCATGTCGGCGCTGCCGATCCACACCTCGGGCTCGCCGCCGTTGCCGAAGGCGAACACGCGGGAGTGCTCCAGGAAGCGGCCGAGGATCGAGCGGACCCGGATGTTCTCGGACAGGCCGGTGACGCCGGGGCGGACGGCGCAGATGCCGCGCACCCAGATGTCCACCGGCACGCCCGCCTGGGAGGCGCGGTAGAGGGCGTCGATGACCGCCTCGTCGACCATCGAGTTGACCTTGAACCGGATGAACGCCGGACGGCCCGCGCGGTGGTGCTGGACCTCCTTCTCTATCCGCGAGATCAGGCCGTCGCGCAGGGACTTGGGGGCCACCAGCAGGCGGCGGTAGGTCTCCCGGCGGGAGTAGCCCGACAGGCGGTTGAAGAGGTCGGAGAGGTCCGCGCCGACCTGCTGGTCGGCGGTGAGCAGACCGAGGTCCTCGTACAGGCGCGCCGTCTTCGGGTGGTAGTTGCCCGTGCCGACGTGGCTGTAGCGGCGCAGCGTCTCGCCCTCCTGGCGGACCACCAGGGACAGCTTGCAGTGCGTCTTCAGGCCGACCAGGCCGTAGACGACGTGGCAGCCGGCCTCCTCCAGCTTGCGCGCCCACTTGATGTTGGCGTGCTCGTCGAAGCGGGCCTTGATCTCGACCAGGACGAGGACCTGCTTGCCGGACTCGGCGGCGTCGATGAGCGCGTCGACTATCGGGGAGTCGCCGGAGGTGCGGTACAGGGTCTGCTTGATCGCGAGGACGTCCGGGTCGGCCGCCGCCTGCTCCAGGAAGGCCTGCACGGACGTGGAGAAGCTGTCGTACGGGTGGTGCAGCAGCACGTCCCGGGTGCGCAGGGCCGCGAAGATGTCCGGCGCGGACGCCGACTCGACCTCGGCGAGGTCGCGGTGGGTGCCGGCGACGAACTTCGGGTACTTCAGCTCGGGCCGGTCGAGGCTGTGGATGCGGAAGAGGCCGGTGAGGTCGAGCGGACCCGGCAGCGGGTACACCTCCGCCTCGCTGATCTTCAGCTCGCGGACCAGCAGGTCCAGCACCTCGCGGTCGATGGACTCCTCGACCTCCAGGCGCACCGGCGGGCCGAAGCGGCGCCGCATGAGCTCCTTCTCCAGGGCCTGGAGCAGGTTCTCGGCGTCGTCCTCCTCGACCTCCAGGTCCTCGTTGCGGGTGAGGCGGAAGGTGTGGTGCTCCAGCACCTCCATACCCGGGAACAGCTCCTCCAGGTGCGCGGCGATGACGTCCTCGATGGGGACGTACCGGCCGGGGCTGCTCTCCAGGAAGCGGGACAGCAGCGGCGGCACCTTCACGCGCGCGAAGTGCTTGTGGCCGCTGACCGGGTTGCGTACGACGACGGCCAGGTTCAGGGAGAGGCCGGAAATGTACGGGAAGGGGTGCGCGGGGTCGACGGCCAGCGGGGTGAGGACCGGGAAGATCTGGTGCCGGAACAGCGTGAACAGGCGGGCCTGCTCCTTGTCGGTCAGCTCGTTCCAGCGGACCAGGTGGATGCCCTCGTCCGCGAGCGCGGGGGCGACGTCCTCGTGGTAGCAGGCGGCGTGCCGGGCCATGAGCTCGCGCGAGCGGGCCCAGATCATCTCCAGCACCTCGCGCGGCTGCAGCCCGGAGGCGGAGCGCGTGGCCACACCGGTGGCGATGCGGCGCTTCAGACCGGCCACCCGGACCATGAAGAACTCGTCCAGGTTGCTGGCGAAGATCGCGAGGAAGTTCGCACGCTCCAGCAGCGGTGTGTTCGGGTCCTCGGCGAGTTCCAGGACGCGCTCGTTGAAGGCGAGCCAGCTGCGCTCGCGGTCGAGGAAGCGGCCCTGTGGCAGGAGGGTGGCCTCGGCCTTCGACTCCTCGTACGCGTCGAGATCCGCGTCGAGGTCGGGTTCGAGGTCGGAGACCGCTCCCTGCGCGACTTGCGTGCGGTGCGCGGCTATGGAGCCCACGTCGGGCTGGATGCGCTGGACCTCTGCCTGGGTGTCTTGCTGGCTCATGACCCCATTCTTCCGCGCCACGGGCATTACGGGCGCGTCGGAACGTGCGGGCGGGAGCGTCACGGCCCCGTTCCCCACGGGCCCCTCGGGGGGCGGCGAAGGCTCTGGCACGGCGGGCTTCATTGGCCGAGCGTCGCAAGTCCGGCTGAATCGATGGTTACGGAGACATGACGTGCGGGATAGCGCGGGGCGGCTCCCGGGGGTCCTGGTTGCGAAAAGCGAGGCCGGTGACGCGCCCCATGGGGCGCGCGGAACCGCGCGGGCGGCCACGACGGACCCGCGGCCGCCCGCGCACCCTCGGCCCAACGGCGATCAGGCGGAGACGAGGACGCCCTTGGTCCCGGCGGCCGTGGCCGTCCCGGCCGCCGGGAGCGCTCCGGTCTGCCGGCGCAGCACCAGGTAGGAGGCGAGCACCAGCAGGCCGGTGACCGCCAGGAACAGCGCGCTGGTGGTGAGCTGGAGGGGCCAGTAGTGAGAGTAGGGATGGTAGGTGTTGAAGTAGCCGACCGCGTGCACGGAGGCGCGGTCGCACGCCCCGGAACCGCAGGACACATGCTCGCCGGTCCTGGTCACGAGGCCCTGGGCGACGATGAGGCCGTCACCGCGGTAGCCCTGGTGGAGGTCGCCGATGCGGGTGAGCGCCGGCCACAGATGGGGCAGCAGCTGCTGGGCCACGCCGGCGACGCCCACGGTGAACAGCGTGCCGACGACCAGCGCGGGCAGCGTACGGCGCAGAGCCAGGCCCGCCAGGGTGCCGGCCGCCAGCCCGGTCAGGGCCAGCGCGGCGGTGGTGGGGCCGTTGGCGTGGAAGGTCGCGAGGTCGTACCAGCGCTTGGCGGAGTGGATCCGGCCCAGCCCCGCCGACCAGGCGCGGTGGTGGAGCCAGAACAGCAGACAGGTGCCGGTGGCGATGAGGGCCGCCGGGACGGCCAGCCGGACGGTGAGCCAGCGGGCCGGGGAGGTGCCCTGGGTCCAGGACAGCCGGGCGGTGCCGGTCTCCATCTCCCGGCCGGTCAGGGCGGCGCCGGCCCAGGCGGCCACCAGGAAGGGCAGCGCGATCAGGGCGTCGGTGGCGTAGTCGTAGTAGTCCTTGTAGCGCAGGATCGAGGCCTGGTCGTACGTGCATACACCCATGTCCATGTCGCAGGCGTCGAACTGCCGCCAGCCGGCGGCGGCCGCGTCGGCGAGCGGTCCGGCCAGGGCGAGCTGCACGGCGGTCAGGAGGATCACCAGGCCGGCGAAGGCGTACAGCGCGGGGCGGTGCAGCCGCAGCAGCCAGCGGGCGGTGCGGGGACGTGGGGCGGTCGGCTCGGTGCTCACGCGGCACTCTCCTCGGTGACGGCCAAAGCGGTGGTCAGGGCGGGGGCCTCGGGATTGCGCAGGTGGGCGAGGACCAGTTCCTCCAGCGTGGGCGCCGCCGTGCGCCAGCCGGCGGGCAGCGCTCCCGCCGGGCGGATCAGCGCGGTCAGCTGGCGGCCGGTGACCCGGGACTCGACCACGGCGTGCCCGTCGAGGCCGGCGGAGTCGGCGGCGCCGGTGACCCGGAGGTGGGCGGCGAGCAGGTCGTCGATCTCGCCGGCCAGCCGGATCGGGCCGCCGCCGACGAGCAGCAGATGGTCGCAGGAGTCCTCCAGTTCGGCGACGACGTGGGAGGACATCACGATGGTGGTGCCGAACTGGGCGGCCTGGGCCATCAGCGTGCCCATCAGCTCGTGCCGGGCGAGGGGATCGAGGTCGGCCATCGGCTCGTCCAGGAGCAGCAGTTCGGGCCGCTTGCCGAGGGCGAGGGCGAGCGCTACCCGGGTGCGCTGGCCTCCGGAGAGGGAGCGGATGCGGGCCCTGGGGTCCAGGTCGCCGCCCGCGACGACGTGCTCGGCGGCGGCCGCGTCCCAGTGCCCGGGGTTGAGGTCGGCGCCCATGCGCAGGATCTCGGCGATCGTGAGCTGCGCGTAGAGCGGCTTGTCCTGGGCGACGTAACCGACCCGCGGTCGGGCCGTGGCCGGAGTGGCGCCGAGCGCCCGCAGCCGGTCCTCGGTGGGCGGGAGCAGCCCCGCGGCGAGGGCGAGCAGCGTCGACTTGCCGGCGCCGTTGGGCCCGACGACGGCGCACACCCGCCCGGCGGGCAGCCGGAAGGAACAGTCGCGCAGCGCCCAGCCTCCCCGTCGCCCGAAGCGCTTGCCGAGGCCGGTCGCCTCGATCGCCGTGTCGCTCATGAACGTTCTCCCTGGAAGTGCGTGTCGAGTACGGCGGTGAAGAGTGCGGCCACGTCGTCCCGCTCCAGCCCGGCGCCGCGTGCCCGCTCGGCCCATGCCTCCAGTTCGGTACGGAGGGAGGGGTCGGCCGGGGTGGTGCCGAGCGCCCGCCGCACGAAGGTCCCAAGACCCCGGCGCGCCTCCACCAGTCCCTCGCGTTCCAGTTCCCGGTACGCCTTCAGGACGGTGTTGGGGTTGATCGCGGTGGCCTCCACGACCTCACGTGCGGTGGGCAGCCGGTCTCCCGGCCGGAGCAGGCCCATGCGCAGGGCCTGTTTGGTCTGCTGGACGATCTGGACGTAGGTGGCGACCCCGCTGTGCCGGTCGATGCGGTACTCGACCATGCGTTGAACCACCCTTTCACTAATTGAGTAGTGAAAGGGTGGTGTAAGGAAGGGGCGGCCGTCAAGCCGGCCGCCCCTCGTCCTGCCGTATGTCAGGTTTCCGTGCGGTACATCAGGTCCGTCTCGTATGTCGTGAAGCCCAGCCGCTCGTACACCGACACCGCCGCCTGGTTGTCCGCGTCGACGTAGAGCATCGCGGTCGGCAGCTGCTGGACGGCCAGGTGGCGCAGGCCGATCGTGGTCAGGGCCTTGCCGAGGCCGCCGCCCTGTTCGCCGGGGCGGACCCCGAGGACGTAGACCTCGCCCAGCCCCTCTTCGGCGTGCACCTTGGTCCAGTGGAAGCCGATCACCTCGCCGCGCCGCTCGGCGAGGAAGAACCCGGCCGGGTCGAACCACGGCTCGGCCTTGCGGTCGTCGAGGTCCCGCTGGGTCAGCGATCCCTGCTCCGGGTGGTGGGCGAAGGCGGCCGCGTTGACCGCGAGCCAGGCCGCGTCGTCCTTGCCGGGCACGAAGGTGCGCAGGCTCACGCCCTCCGGCAGCATCGGGTCGGGCAGCTGAAGATCGGTCAACGGCCGCCGCATCTGCCGCAGTTCGCGGAACAGGGTCAGGCCGAGCACCTGGGCGAGATGCCGGGCGGCGGGGTGCCCGCCGTGCGCCCACACCCGAAGCCGCTTGCCGGAGGCGGCGAGCAGCGCCGAGCCGAGCGCCCGGCCGTGCCCCTGCCCCCGGTGCACGGGGCGTACGACGAGTTCGGCGGCCGGTGCCTCCACCGGGTCGGTGTCCTCCAGTTGGGCGTAGCCGACGAGTTCGCCGTCGACGCTCAGCAGCAGATGCGAAACGCCCTCGCGGGCCCCGCCGCGCAGTTGCAGCCGGCCCTGTTCGGACACCGGCTGCTGTCCGTCGACCGCGGCGGCCTCGGCGAGCAGGGCCCGCACAGCCTGGGCCTGGTCCGGGGTGAGCGCGGAATGGGTCTCGATGGAGCGGGCGGGGAAGGCCCGTACGGTGTCGTCGCTGCTCATGCGTAGAGGGTACGGCAGCCACCCCGTAAAACCCATGTGAATGGCGCCGTGCTTCCCGAAAACTCCTCTGAATTACTCGTGCCGGAATTGTATTTTCCCGGCTTTCGAATGCCGTAATGTTTTCGGTGCAGAAATTCACCGGCATGAATCACGGAAAACGGAGAATGGCTGCGTCGTAAGGCGGAACTCACCGGTTGTCGCGTGGTCGCACCGGTGTCCCCGCGCTCGCCGCGCTGGTCGGTCGTCCCGGTGATCCCCTGGCCACCTGGACCGCCGCGAGATTCGTGCTGCGATTGCGCGCGGCCGTCTTCCGTCACGTCCAGGACCCGCCGTCTTCTACGCCACCGCCGCCTTCTGGCTGGGCTGGGGCCTGGCCCTGGTCACCTTCGTCCTCGCGCCCCTCGCGACGGACCGGAAACGGCTCGACCGCGAGGCCCGCGCCTGGGTGCGGGCGAGCGTGCGCTGTGCGTGCTCGCGGTGATCGGGCCGGGCGTCTGGGAGATCTCCGCCGCCCGTATGACCCTCGGTCAATTCCGCGCGTTTGCCGCCTTCCTCGGCCGGCGCCCGCCGCATCGGCGAGATCCAGGACGCCGAACCCGCCGTCACCGACCCCGCCGACCCGGCCCCGCCGTGGCCCGCCCGCGGCGCCTCCCCGCGGAACGTCGGATTCACCGCGCAGTCGGGCGAATTGGCGCTGACAGGGGCGCGGGCGGCGCCGGCAGGTCCGCCCTGGCGGGGCTCCTCACCCCCGACGGCTACGGCACACCGATCGCCCGGGAACCGCCGCCCTCTCCGGCGCCGGCGGGCGACGGCACCGTGATCGCGCGCCGGTGAAGCCCCTAGCGCGGCAGCCGCAGGGCGCGGGCGGCGCAGTACTCGGCGAGCAGGAGCCCGAGCAGGCCGTAAGCGGCCAGCGGTATGACCAGGAGCAGCAGGAAGAGGTTGGCGGGTGCCCCGGCGAGGTCCTCCGTCAGCGCGACCACGATCATGAGGGCGAACACCACCACGGCGGCGACGCTCGCCCACTGCCATCCCCGGCGTCGCCCGGCCTGCCGCAGGATCCGTTCCTCGGTCTCGGCCCGCTGCCCGTAGGGCATCCCATACCGCCAGGCGGCCTCGCGTAGGGCCCCGACCTCGGCGTAGGGATCGTCCAGCTGCCACTCGTTGATCTGCGGCAGCAGGAAGCGGCGGCCCGCGGAGTCGTACAGGTAGGCCGGCCACCGGGGATGGACGTTGAGGGGCTGGTTGCCGGTGTCCTCGATCCGGATGTCGTACACGGCGGACCAGGCCCAGGTACGCGCCCGCAGGGGGCCCTGGCGGGTGATTCCCCGGGTCGTCACCACGGTGTGCGCCCGCCACTCCGCCAGGACGCCCCACACGCCGACGGCCACGAAGGCGGCGAGCGCGACGGGGGTCCACCAGACCGGTGCGGAGTGGCGGGTGCGGATGGTCTGCAGCGCCGCGTTGGCCAGCAAGATGAGCGGCAGCAGCGCGGTCTGCGGAGGCCGTCTTCGCTGCCTGCGGTACACCCGTGTCGGTCCGCCGTCGTCCATGGAGATCCCCTCCCCGGCGCACCGGAGAGGGTGCGCGACCGAGGAGAGGCTAGACCTCGTGCGCGGGGCGGCGCGGAGGGGGTGGGCGAAACGATCCGCCGCCGTGCGCCCGGGCGTCTACGCCGGTGCCGCTGTGGCGGTGCCGGGCGAGGCGGCGGTCTCGGCGTTGTGGGTCATGCGTTGCAGGACGTGGGGCGGTGCGGTACTCGGCCGCCGATATCCCGGTCATGGACAGGTCGCGGAACGCCTGGACGCGCTCGGTGACGGCGGCCAGCCGGCGGCGGCCGTCGGGGGTGAGGGCCAGTCGGTGGGGGGCGGTGCGGGTCGCCCAGCCGCCCGAGAGTACGGCGTCGACCGAGGCCGTCAGCGTGCGCACGTCGGCGTGGGCGGCGAGTGCCGACAGGACGGCGGAGTCCGTGGCCTCGGGCGTGGTGTCGCGGATGACGTTGAGGACCTGCCAGTCGAGGCGGGTGAGACCGAACTCCGACAGGACCCCGTTCATCGCGCGGGTGAGGGCCTTGTCGGCGCGGTTGAGCCAGTGGCCGATGGGTTTCACGCGGGGGCTCCTTCGGTGCGGGGCGCGTTCCGCAGGGCGGGCCAGTCCTGCCCGGCCGCCCAGCCGGCGAAGGTGTGCCAGCCGACCTCGGGATACGCGCGGCGCAGGGCCGGGGCGTCGACGTCGAGGCCGGTGGTGGTGAAGTAGGCGAACATGGCCGCCAGGTCCGTGGAGTGGGTGCGGACGATGTCGAGGCCGACCTCGTGGTGGGTGATCGGGCGGCCGGCGGCGGTGGTCAGGGCGGCCGCGATCTGCTCGGGGGTACGGGTGTCCGAGGCGATGTCGATACGGCGGCCCAGGAACTCGGCCCGGCGGGTGAAGGTCAGTGCGGCGAACGCGCCGATGTCGGCGGCGGGGATGAGGGCGAAGGGCCGGTCGGCGGGCATGGGCCAGCCGAAGACGCCTTCGCGCAGTCCGGAGAGGGTCCAGCCGCCGGCGTAGTTGTCCATGAAGGCGGCCGGCGCGATCACCGTCCGGGGCACGCCGGAGGCGCACAGGTACCGCTCGATCTCGTGCTTGCTGTCGTAGTGCGGGACGCCGGTGCCGCGGTCGGCGTGGGCGGCGGAGGTGAGGACGACATGGGCGAGGCGGGCGGCCGCAGCGGCGTCGACGAGGGCTCGGCCCTGGCGTACCTCGGTTTCGGTGTCCGTGCCGAAGGGGGTCGTGACCGCGAACAGCGCGTCCGCGCCGGTGAGGGCCGTGTCGAGGGAGGCGCGGTCGTCGAAGTCGGCGTGACGGATCTCGGCGCCGAGGGCGTGCAGGGCCCTTGCGGCCGGTGCGTCGGGGTCACGGGTCAGGGCGCGGACGTGGTGGCCGGCGGTGAGGAGGGCGCGGGCGGTGGCTCCGCCCTGGGCGCCGGTGGCGCCGGTGACGGCGACGGTGAGCATGGGTGTCCCCCGGTGGATAGGATGACCGACGATGATTGCTGCGCGACGCAATAGCTGCGTCGTGCAGGAGAGTAGCCGAGCTTTGCTGCGCCGTGCAGTGTTTTTTGGGAGGCGAGCCACGTGACGGACGCGACCGACCCGCGCCGGGCCCGGCTGTACGAGGAGCTGTCGACGGAGTCGCGGCGCTATCTGGCGTCGTACGTGCTGTTCAACCAGGCCGTCGCCGACCATCTCGGCCTGCACCCCACCGATGTGCAGGCCCTGAGCCTGCTGACGGCCGAGCCCGAACCGCTCACGGTCCGGCAGATCGCCGACATGACCGGCCTCACCACGGGCTCCGCCACCCGGCTGGTGGACCGGCTCGAACGCGGCGGCTATGTGGCCCGCAGGCCGGACGCGCGGGACCGCCGACGGGTGCTGGTCACCCCGGTGCCGGAGCGCATCGCCCGGGTCACCGCCGTTTGGGACGAGCTCGGCCGTACCTGGCAGACGCTGTTCGACGACCACAGCGAGGACGAACTGCGGGCGATCACCCGCCACATGCGCCGCGCGAACGAACTGAGCCGCACCCAGATCCAGCGACTGCGCGCCCTGCCGAAGCCGGAGTGAGGCGACGGCGCGCTCAGCCGACCAGGGTCTCGGTCGTCTCCGGCGGCGGCGTCGGCGCCCCCGGCAGCCGTACCGTCGCCACCGTGCCGCCGCCCTGCGCGCGGGACAGGGTGACCTCGCCGCCCGCCTGCTGGACCGTGCGGGCCACGATGGACAGGCCGAGGCCCGAGCCGGGCAGGGCACGGGCGCTGGGGGAGCGCCAGAAGCGGTCGAAGACGTGCGGGAGCTCGTCCTCGGGGACACCGGGGCCGTGGTCGCGGACGGTCAGGACGCCGTCGGCGAGCCGCACCTCGACCGTGCCGCCCTCGGGGCTGAACTTCACCGCGTTGTCGAGGACGTTGACGACCGCACGCTCCAGCGCGGAGGGCTCGGCCCGGACGTACCAGGGCTCCAGGTCCGACGTGATCGTCAGCTCCGGGCCGCGCAGGCGGGCACGGCGCAGCGCCGCCTCGACCGTGTCCTGGAACGACACCAGCTGGACCCGCTCGCCGCGCTGCCCCTCCGAGCGGGACAGCTCCTGCAGGTTGCCGATCAGCGCGGCCAGTTCGGTCATCTGCGCCTTCACCGAGGCGAGCAGCTCCTTGCGGTCCTCCGGCGGGAGCGGACGGCCGGTCTCCTCGCTGCGGGTGAGGAGCTCGATATTCGTGCGCAACGACGTCAGGGGCGTACGGAGTTCATGGCCGGCGTCGGCGATCAGCTGCTGCTGCAGGTCCCGGGAGCTGGCCAGGGAGGCGGTCATGGAGTTGAAGGACCGGGAGAGCCGGGCGACCTCGTCCTCGCTGTCGTCCTCCACGGGGATGCGGACCGTCAGGTCTTCCGTCCGGGCCACGTGCTCCACGGCCTCGGTGAGCTTGTCGACGGGGCGCAGGCCCGCCCGCGCGACGGCGAGGCCCGCGGCGCCGGCGCCGATGACTCCTATGCCGGAGACGAGCAGGAGGATGAGCGCCAGTTCGTTGAGGGTCTCGTGGGTGCCCTTGAGGTTCGCGGCGACGATCAGGCCGACGTTGGGGCCGGCCTGGCCCGTGGTCCGGTCGGTGGTGGAGCCGAGCGGCCGGGTGACCACCCGGAGGTCGTTGCCCTTGCTGTCGGTGCCGTTGCGGAAGTACAGGTGCCGGATGTCCCCCGCCTTGATCTCGTCCTTGTCGGCCTGGGTGACCTTGATCTTGTCCGGGGAGTTGCCCACGAGACAGGTCGTGCCGTTGTCGGTGACGACCTGCGAGTACCTGTCCTGGAACTGGTACCCGGGGGACGTGCGCTGCGGAGTGTCGACACAGTCGTTGAGGGCGATGTAGGCCTGCTGGATCTGCCCGGGCCCGCCCATCGCCTTTTCCAGCTCGTCGTCGACCTGCTGGTACAGCCTTCCCTCCACGATGAACCAGCACGTCACCGAGACCGCCGCCACGGCGAACGCCACCGCCGCCGCGACCAGCATCGCCAGCCGGGCCCTGATCGGCAGGGTCCGGTAGCGCCGTACCAGCCTGCTCACTCGGCGCCGCCCTGCCGCAGGACGTATCCCACGCCCCGCACGGTGTGCACGAGGCGCGGTTCGCCGCCGGCCTCGGTCTTGCGGCGCAGGTACATGACGTAGACGTCGAGGGAGTTGGAGGAGGGCTCGAAGTCGAAGCCCCAGACCGCCTTCAGGATCTGCTCGCGGGTGAGGACCTGGCGCGGGTGCGCCATGAACATCTCCAGGAGGGTGAACTCGGTGCGGGTCAGCTCCACCTGCCGGCCGCCCCGCGTCACCTCACGGGTCGCGAGGTCCATGCGCAGGTCGGCGAAGGTCAGCGCCTCGTCCTCCTGGGCCTCGGCGGACACCGCGGCCGCGTACGAGCTGCGGCGCAGGAGGGCGCGGATACGGGCGAACAGCTCGTCCAGCTCGAACGGCTTGACCAGGTAGTCGTCGGCGCCGGCGTCGAGGCCGGTCACCCGGTCGCCGACGGTGTCGCGGGCCGTGAGCATGAGGATCGGGGTGGTGTCACCCGCCCCGCGGATGCGGCGGGCCGCGGTCAGGCCGTCCATGCGCGGCATCTGGATGTCCAGGACGACCAGGTCGGGCTTGTAGGCGGTCGCCTTCTCCAGCGCGTCCGCGCCGTCGACGGCCACCTCCGTGTCGTACCCGTCGAAGGCGAGGCTGCGCTGGAGCGCCTCGCGTACGGCCGGCTCGTCGTCGACGATCAGGATGCGCTGGGGGTCACGGTCGCCTTCGGCGGGGCTCATGGCTCGCGGTTCCTCGGGGTGCGGTGGTTGGGGTGGACGGGGTGTCGCTCTGCGTCTCGGCTGCGTCGCGGCTGCCTTTCAGCCTGCCACGACCGGCGCCTCGGGAGGCAGACCCGCCGGGCGTCGGCCCGGACGGCGATCGCCTTGGCAGGGGGTTCGGTCTCGGCCTTCGGGTGGCCTGGGCGGGGTCGGATCCGGTGGGGGCTCTTGCGGTGGTCGGTGCGGGTGGTGGGCGAGCCTGGTCCGGGCGGGCCTCCATGGTGGTTGTTGCGGTTGGTGGTCGAGTCCTAGGCGGTGGTTGCCGCGGTTGGTGGTCGGGATCCGGTCCGGCGGTCGGCTCTTGCGGTGGTCGGTGGGGCGTGGTGGTCGGGTCCGGTTCCGGGGGCCTGGCTCCGGCAGTGGTCGGTGCGGGTGGTGGTCGAGCCTGGTCCGGGCTGGCCCGCTCGCGGCTGCTGCGGTTGGTGGTCTGGTCGGGGCCTGATTCGGGGGCGGACCCCGTCTGGAGGTTGGATCCGGCCTCGGGGTTGGACCTGGTCTGGGGGTTGGCTCTTTCGGTGGTCGGTGGTCGGTGTCGGTGCGGGCGGCGGTCGGATCCGGCGCCGGGACTGACCCGACGGCGGTCGGATTCGGTCCCGGGACCGGCCGGCCCCCAAGGTGCCCGTCGGTCCCGGAACCGGATCTGACCACCGTCGACGATGATCGGGCCTGATCCGGGGGGCGGGCCCGAAGTCGGTCGGACCCGATCCGGCGGCAGGCCCCGGCGGCCGTCAGGTCCGAACCGGAGGCACGCCCAGTTCCGCCGTCCGCCCGCCCGATCCGAGTCCGCCCGATCCGAGTCCGCCCGATCCGCCCAACCTGGGCCTCAGGCCCAACCCCGGGGTCAGGCCCAACCCCGGGGCTCAGGCACAACCCCCGGCTCAGGCGTAACCCCGGGCTCAGGCCCAACCCGGAGCTCAGGGCCAACCCCGGGGTCAGGCCCAAACCGGAGGGCCAGGCCCAACCCCGGGGGCTAGGCCCAACCCCGGAGGACGGGCCCACCCGGAGGGGGCAGTCTCAACCCCGGGGGCCCGGGCCCAACCCGAGGGGTAGGGCCCGGCCTCAGGGGGCCCTCTCACCCCGGGGTCAGGCCCAATCCGGAGGGGGTCAGGCCCAACCCCCGGGGCAGTCTCAACCCCGGGGGCCCGGGCCCAACCCGAGGGGTAGGGCCCGGCCTCAGGGGGCCAGGCCCGGCCCCGGTGTCAGGCACGTACCGCGGTCAGCCTGTTCAGTGGGACCTTCCGGCGGTGGGTGCGGACGGGGCCGGTGCGCAGGCCCATCAACTCCGGGAACCGTGTGACCACCTCGGGCGCGCGCGGGGCCGACTCCGGCTTGCGGGGTGCCGGGATGGGCACGTGCAGGTCCCGGGTGACCGTGAGCGCCAGGGCGAGGGCGGCGGGACCGTGGTCGGCGATCTGGTGCGAAACCTTGGTGATCATGACGTACTCCCTGCTGACTGGTGCAGTGCTGACGCGCTAGCTGTTGTTGCCCGCCCGCAGCTTGGTCAGGTCGGACTTGACGGTGTTGACGGGGATCGCGAAGCCGAGGCCGATGCTGCCGGCGTCCGAGGACGAGGAGGACTGCTGGCTCGACGAGTACATCGCGGAGTTGATGCCGATGACGTTGCCGGTCGCGTCGATCAGGGCGCCGCCGGAGTTGCCGGGGTTGAGGGAGGCGTCCGTCTGGATGGCCTTGTACGTCGTCGTGGACGACCCCGTGTCGCCGTTGAACTCACGGCCGCCGAACTGGAACGGCCACTGTCCGTCGCCGCCCTGCCCCTGACCCTGGTTCTCGTCGGTGGAGACGGTCACGTCCCGGTTGAGGGCGGAGACGATACCGCTGGTGACGGTGCCGGTCAGGCCCTCGGGGGAACCGATCGCGATGACCGTGTCACCGACCTGGACGCCGGAGGAGTTGCCGAGGGCGGCGGGCCGCAGCCCGGAGGCGTCGCGCAGCTTGATCAGCGCGAGGTCCTTGGAGCTGTCGGTGCCCACGACGTCGGCGGTGTAGCTCGTGCCGTCGCTGGTGCGCACCTTGATCGACTGCGCCCCGGAGACGACGTGGTTGTTGGTGACGATCTCGCCGTTCGACGTGATGATCACGCCGGAGCCGGTGGAGGAGCCGTTGCCGAGGGCCGCGTTTATCTCGACCACGCTCGGACTGACCGCGGCGGCGATCGCCGCGACGTCACCGCGCTTGCCGGTCGGCACCACGTTCGTGGTCGCACCGGCGGAGGAGACCGTGTCCTTGCCGGTCAGCTCCTGGAAGCCGTACGCCGTGGCGCCGCCCACCGCCGCCGCGACGATCGCGACGGCCGCGAGGAGGCCCACCGGACCCCGGTTACGCCGCTTCCTCGGCTCGGGTGCCACTGCCGTCACCGGCTCGTACGGCGGCGGGGGCGGCCACTCGGGGTTCACGGGAGCGGAGTAGCTGCTGCTGGGCTGCTGGGTGTAGGCACCCTGGCTCTCGGTCATGCCATGAAGCCTCCCCCGTGACCATGAGAGCTTCCTGAGTGCTCGCTGAGAAGCCCGGCAGAACCTCGTTTGCCGGATATAAAGACCTGTCGGTGAGGCTCAGGCCTCAGGTCGCACAGCCGCAGCTCGTCCGCACCACCAGCCGGGACGGGAACGTCTTCAGCCGCTCCCGCCGCGATCCCGGCACCCGCAGCCCGTCGTCCAGCACCAGGTCGACCGCCGCCCGGGCCATCGCCGAGCGGTCCGAGGCGACCGTGGTCAGCGGCGGGTCGGCCAGCGCCGCCTCCTTGATGTCGTCGAAACCGGCCACCGCCAGTTTGCCCGGCACGTCGATGCGCAGCTCCCGCGCGGCCCGCAGCAGGCCGATCGCCTGGTCGTCGGTGGAGCAGAAGATCGCCGGGGGCCGTTCGGGGCCGGAGAGGATGTCCAGGGCGACGCGGTAGGCGTCGTAGCGGTTGTACGGCGCCTCGAACAGCCGGCCCTCGGTGGACAGGCCCGCCTCGGCCATGGCCCGCTTCCAGCCCTCGACGTGGTCGGAGACCGGGTCGCCGACGGCCGGGGTCTCGGCCGTACCGCCCATGCAGGCGACGTACTCGTAGCCGTGCTCCAGCAGGTGGCGCACGGCGAGCTGGGCGCCGCCGAGGTCGTCCGTGACCACGGCCACGTCGTCGATGGCCTCGGGGCGCTCGTGCAGCAGCACCACCCGGGCGTCCCAGGCGTCGATCTCGGCGGCGGCGAGGTCGTTGAGCGCGTGGGAGACGAGGATCAGGCCCGAGACGCGCATGCCGAGGAAGGCGCGCAGATAGTGGACCTCGCGTTCACCGATGTAATCGGTGTTGCCGACCAGGACCATCTTTCCGCGCTCGGAGGCGGCCTGCTCGACCGCGTGCGCCATCTCGCCGAAGAAGGGCTGGCGGGCGTCCGGGATGATCAGGCCTATGAGATCCGTGCGCCGGGAGGCCATCGCCTGGGCGACTCGGTCGGGGCGGTACCCCAGTTCCTTGATCGCGGCGAGGACACGCTCGCGCGTGGCCGGGGCGACCGGCCGGGGTCCGTTGTTGATGACATAACTGACGACGGCGGTGGAGGTTCCAGCCAGCCGTGCCACGTCATCCCGAGTCACCTTGGCCACGCGCGGAGTCTACGCGGATTGACCCGTTCTGGGCAGGGCGTATCAGCCCTTGGATGTGCGGAAGCAATGCCCGGCCCGAACGGCTTTCATGCCTGCGTCAGACGTCGGCGTGGATCTCGGAGCCGTCAGGGGCGGCGGAGGTGTCCGTATCCTCCACCTTTGCCCGCTCTGCCCTCGCCTTCGCCTCCTCGCCGGCCCGGTCGCCCCTGTCGGCCTTCTCGGGCGTAACGAATCGATAACCGACGTTCCGGACGGTGCCGATCAGCGACTCGTGCTCCGGGCCGAGCTTGGCCCGCAGCCGCCGTACGTGGACGTCGACGGTCCGGGTGCCGCCGAAGTAGTCGTAGCCCCACACCTCCTGCAGCAGCTGGGCGCGGGTGAAGACCCGGCCCGGGTGCTGGGCGAGGTATTTCAGTAGCTCGAACTCCTTGAAGGTCAGGTCCAGGACCCGGCCCTTGAGCTTGGCGCTGTAGGTCGCCTCGTCCACGGAGAGGTCGCCGTTGCGGATCTCCATCGGGGAGTCGTCGTTGACGATCTGCTGGCGGCCCATGGCCAGCCGCAGTCGCGCCTCCACCTCCGCGGGCCCGGCGGTGTCGAGGAGCACGTCGTCGATGCCCCAGTCGGCGGTGACGGCGGCGAGACCGCCCTCGGTGACGACGAGGATCAGCGGACAGCCGGGGCCGGTGGAACGCAGCAGCTGGCACAGGCTGCGCACCTGGGGCAGGTCGCGGCGGCCGTCGACGAGGATGACGTCGGCGCCGGGGGTGTCGACGAGGGCGGGGCCCTCCGCCGGGGCCACCCGCACGTTGTGCAGGAGCAGGCCGAGGGCCGGGAGCACCTCCGTCGACGGCTGAAGGGCGTTGGTCAGGAGCAGCAGAGAACTCATACGTCTGGTTCCTCCTCGGTCCCTGCGAGGACTGTGCGGACGGGCACTGCTCTGCGATCCCGAAGGCCCCGTACACCGGCGGTCACCTGAGGTTTCCCGCTTCGTATACAACGCTTCCGAAAGCACAAAAGGACCCGGGGGCTGCGCTGCCCGAGTCCTCTGCCCAGCAGAATAGCCCACATGAGGAACCGTTCGGCAGGTCAAATGGCGCATTCCACCTTTCGTCCGAATCGTGAGACACGCAGACAGGCGCCTATCCGGACGTTTCTGTGCACCGCCGACGGAATTCCGATCGATTCCGTATACGATCCGGGCGCCGTCGTATACGAAAGCTCCGGATCCGATCCCGACACCGGCCGTTCCGCCTCCCGTGACCTGGTGTTCGTCGTCGCCCACGGGTTCACCGGGGACGTGGACCGTCCGCACGTACGACGGGTGGCGGGCGTCCTGCGCGGTTACGGCGCGGTCGTCACCTTCTCCTTCCGCGGCCACGGGCGCTCCGGCGGCCGCTCCACGGTCGGCGACAGGGAGGTCCTGGACCTCGCCGCCGCCGTCGCGTGGGCGCGCGGCCTCGGGCACGCGCGCGTGGCGACCGTCGGCTTCTCGATGGGCGGCTCGGTGGTCCTGCGGCACGCCGCCCTGGAGCCCGGCACGGTCGACGCGGTGGTCTCGGTCAGCGCCCCGGCCCGCTGGTACTACCGGGGCACGGCACCCATGCGCCGGCTGCACTGGCTGGTCACCCGCCCCGAGGGCCGTCTGGTCGGCCGCTACGGCCTGCGCACCCGCATCCACCACCGCGAGTGGGATCCCGTCCCGCTCTCCCCGACGGAAGCGGTCCCGGGGATCGCCCCCACCCCGCTGCTGATCGTGCACGGCGACCGCGACGGCTACTTCCCCCTCGACCACCCCCGGATGCTCGCCGAGGCGGCCGGTGATCACGGAGAACTCTGGGTGGAGGCGGGCATGGGCCACGCGGAGCACGCGGCCCAGGACGCCCTGCTCGCCCGGATCGGGGAATGGGCGGCCGTCAGGGCGGGCTAGCCTGGCAGCACTCTTTGTTTCTTTCAGGCTGTCGATTGAGGAATCAGATGCCCAAGGTCACGGTGCGCTACTGGGCCGCCGCAAAGGCCGCGGCCGGTGTCGCCGAGGAGCCGTACGACGCGGACACGCTCGCCGACGCGCTGACCGCCGTGCGCGCGCGCCATCCCGGTGAACTCACACGCGTGCTGCAGCGATGCTCCTTCCTCGTCGACGGCGACCCCGTCGGGACCCGCGCGCATGAGACGGTACGGCTGGCCGAGGGCGGCACGGTCGAGGTGCTCCCGCCGTTCGCAGGAGGGTGAGGCGATGAGCGACCAGCCGTATCAGGGCCCCTATCAGGGCGGCCCGTACGAGGGCTACGACCCGTACCAGCAGCAACATCAGCAGCAGCACCAGCACCAGCCCGACCGGCAGTCCTGGCCGGGCTACGGCCACCAGTACGCACAGCAGCCGGAGCCGGGCTACGACCCCCAGCTCACCCAGCAGTGGCAGGGCCAGACCTGGGAAACGCAGACGCACGCCTCGGTGCAGACGCCCGCGCCGCAGCCGTACGACGGGCAGTACCAGCACCAGCAGCAGTACGCGGCTGCTCCTCAGCCGCAGCCGCACCCTGCCCCGGCAGCCGCACCCGCGCCGGACGCCGTACCGGAGTCCGAGCCTGAGTACGGCCCCGCCACGCTCGCCGGGAACGCCCGGATCACGGATGCCCAGCGCGCGCGCCTGGAGGGCCGTTCGCCGATCATCGAGCCCGGTATGCAGCCCGCGCTGCTGACCGCGCTGCTGGGGCTGCTGCTGGCCGCGGCGGCGCCGGTCGCCTCGTACGCGCTCCTCGCGCCGCTCGTGGTGCTCCAGGGCGTGACGGCGGCGGGCTGGTTCCGGCTGAACGGCATGTGGCCGGCCCGGCAGGGCATCGCGCTGGCGTTCCTGGGCGGGCTGACGGCCGACGCGGCGGTCCTGGCCGCCGGCCGCGACCACGCCCCCGCGGCGATCCTCGGCCCGCTCGGCGTCTGGGTCCTGCTGGCCCTGGTCCTGCAGCTGCGCTCGCACGCCTCGCCGGACGAGCGGATGTACGGCCTGATGGCGACGGTCGTCTCGTCGGCCCTCTCGGTACTGGCCACCGGGTACCTGGGCGCCGACGCGCACGCGGTGTCCGTGGGCGCCGCGGCGGTGGCGGTGGCCGTCCTGGCCCGGGCCCTGCCGCTGCCGACGCCGGCGTCGGTCGTGGTCTCGCTGCTGGCGGCGGCCGGCGCGGGGATCGCCGTGGGCGGGATGACCGGGATGGGCGCGAAGGGCGCGCTGCTGGGCGCGGCTGCGGGGGTGTGCGCGCTGGTCGGTCATCGCGTGGCCAGTTACGACTACCCGTCGAGGTTCGTGCACTTCACGGCCGGGGTGGCGTTGCCGCTGTCGGCTGCCGCGCCCGTGGTGTGGGTGCTGGGAAGGGCGCTCGGTTAGAGCTGTTCCGCCCCGATCGCGTCCCGTCCGTCGTCGGACGGGGGACGGGGACATGCCGGAGCCCCGGCCCGATTCCGGCGGGCCGGGGCTCCATTTCATACAGCGGGCTGTGAGGTACCAGCGGGCTGTGGGCCAGCAGCGGACTGCGGGTTACCGCCCGCCGTCGCCGCCGTCGCCACCGTCGCCGCCGCCGCCCCAGCCGCCGTCGCCGCCGCCCCAGCCGCCGTCGCCGCCGCCCCAGCCGCCGTCGCCGCCGCCCCAGCCGCCGCCCCAGCCGCCCCAGCCGTGGCCACCGACCACGCGGAAGCTGCCGAGGACGCCGTCCTTGACGTGGATGCCCTCCACGCGGCGGACGCGCACGCCGTCGCTCTGGCTGTGGGGACCGACGGTGGCGACGGGAGCGCCGTTGTCGCAGACCGCGCCGCGGAACACCTCGACAACCCGGTGGCTGTCGTTGCGGATGTTCAGCGTCCTGGCGCCCAGGCCACTGATCACGGTGATGCAGTCACCCGCGTGGGCGGAGTAGGACCGCTCGTTGATCTGGATGCGGCCTCCGTCCCACCAGCCGCCGCGGGGGCCGCCGCCGCGAGGACCGCCGCCGCGAGGGCCGCCTTCGTTGCCCTTGCCGTTGTTGTTGTTGCCCGCTCCGGCGCCACCAAGAGGTGCGGCGGCGGCCGGCGCGACGGCCGGCCGGGCAGCCGGCGCCGCCTCCGGCGCGGAGGCGGCCGACGCGTAGGTGACGCCGGTCGCCGCCAGGGCCGCGGCTGCCGCTGCGGCGGCAGTGAGAGCGGTGGAACGAGTGATCTTCATGGTGCTTCTCCAGTCTCTGAGACGCCGACTCATCGGCCGGTCGACATGGAACGTATTCGCCGAGCTCCATGGCTGTCATGTCGGAAACGGCCGGAGACTGGGTTTTTGTGCACCAATTGGGGGAATTGCGGCGTATGTCCGCTGTTCGTCGTTCACCGAGGGGGCGTCAAGTCGCCGCAGAAAAAGGGGAGTTGATACACCGCTAGACCTTTTGGATGATCTTATGACAAGTACCTACCCCGACGGCAAGCGTGTCGTTACTGGCGCAAGGACGTCAGTCGCGCTAGCGCGCATGCCGAAGGGCCGCACCCCCACTGGCGTCCAACCCCAGGGATGCGGCCCTTCGACCGTCACTGTGCTGCTGCTTCGCGCAAGCCCGTTCAGACCGCGATGGCGACCTCGGCCAGCGCGCCCTTCTCCGCCACGACGACCGTGCGGTCGGCCGTCGCGCCCGGCACGAGCGCCCGGACCGTCCAGGTGCCCTCGGCCGCGTAGAACCGGAACTGACCGGTCGCCGAGGTGGGAACCTCGGCCGTGAACTCGCCGGTCGAGTCCAGCAGACGGACGTAGCCCGTCACCGGCTCGCCGTCGCGGGTCACCTGACCCTGGATCGTGGTCTCACCGGGCTTGATCGTCGAGGCGTCCGGGCCGCCGGCCTTCGCTCCGCACATGCTGTTTCTCCAGAGGGGTCTGACCGGGAGGTCGGTCGGGATGGGTTGGGGGTGGGCTCAGTTGCCCGCGCCGAGCTCGATCGGCACGCCGACGAGGGAGCCGTACTCGGTCCAGGAACCGTCGTAGTTCTTGACGTTCTCGACGCCGAGCAGCTCGTGCAGCACGAACCAGGTCAGGGCCGAGCGCTCACCGATGCGGCAGTAGGCGATCGTGTCCTTGGCGAGGTCCACGTTCTCCTCGGCGTAGAGGGCCTTGAGGTCCTCGTCCGACTTGAAGGTGCCGTCGTCGTTGGCGTTCTTCGACCACGGGATGTTCTTGGCGCTCGGGACGTGGCCCGGACGCTGCGACTGCTCCTGCGGCAGGTGCGCCGGGGCGAGCAGCTTGCCGGAGAACTCGTCGGGCGACCGCACGTCGACCAGGTTGTGCGAGCCGATCGCGGCGACGACGTCGTCACGGAAGGCGCGGATCGAGGTGTCCTGCGGCTTGGCCTTGTACTCGGTCTTCGGGCGCTCCAGGACCTCGGTGCCGTCGACCAGCTCGCGGGCGTCCAGTTCCCACTTCTTGCGGCCGCCGTCGAGGAGCTTGACGTTCTCGTGGCCGTAGAGCTTGAAGTACCAGTAGGCGTACGAGGCGAACCAGTTGTTGTTGCCGCCGTAGAGGATCACCGTGTGGTCGTTGGCGATGCCCTTCTCCGACAGGAGCTTCTCGAAGCCCTCCTGGTCGATGAAGTCGCGGCGGACCGGGTCCTGCAGATCCTTGGTCCAGTCGATGCGGATCGCGTTCTTGATGTGGTTCTTGTCGTAGGCGGACGTGTCCTCGTCCACCTCGACGACGGCGATGGCCGGGTCGTCCAGGTGCTCCTGCAGCCAGTCGGCGTCGACCAGGACGTCGGTGCGGCTCATGCTCTTTCTCCTCCGGGGCAGTTGCGGCGGGGTGTGCGGGTACAGGGGTGCGCGCTCGTGAGGGCCGGGCGGCGCACGGGTGCCCTTCCAGCAGGGCGGCGGTGAGATGCGGAAGTCGGGGACTTTCGCTCAGAAGGGGCGACAGAGCATGGCGGCAACGCGGCACAGGTCCACTGCCCGCCGCTTCGTGAGATCCGCCTGTCGCTTCATGGGCTCGATCGTAGGGACGTCCGGGTGGGCGTGTCACCGGTGTGTCATATGACGAGACACGATCGTCCGTATGGCGGGACAAGAAAGCGCCCGGTGGCCGCCCCACGGCCTCCCGGACGCTCGCGCGGGTCTCCGCATCTGATGTACGGACGACCCTGTCTCGCCAGTCGGACGATCCCGCTCTGCGGACCGTCCGCCGACGGTGGACCTACCCCGCCAGCCTGACGCCGGAACCCTTCACGGTGATCTCCACGCCGTCCTTCGCGGCCTGCACCTTGTCCAGCTTGATGCCGCCGGGCAGCCGGTCGATGGCCTGCTGGAAGTCGGTGATCTGGCGGATACGGCCCTCGGCGATCGCGGCGGCGCCGAGCTTGGGCAGCGAGTCGGCGTGCACCCGCACCTTGTCGTTCTCGACGGTCACGGAGCTGAGCACGGGCACGGTCCGCTTGATCCCCAGGGACGAGACGGTGCCCTCCACCATGACCTTGATCTTGCCGTTGCCGCCGTCGGACAGGCCGACGACCCGGGCGGTGACCCCGGGAGCCACCTCGGTCGGCTCGGACCTGGCGGTCTTCAGCAGCTCGGAGTAGGAGATCGTCGCGGTGCCGGTGGCGCTGGCCGCGGTGGCGGAGCTGTAGTCGCCGGAGAAGGAGACGCCCTTCATGTCGGCCCGCAGATCGTCGATCCGGATCGTCTTGCCGGCCGTCCCGGTCGCGGCCTCGTAGTCCTTGATCCCGACCTCGACGTCGTCCAGCGATCCGCCCGCGACCTGGGTGAGGAACGGGAACCCCTTGATGTTCACATCCGGCGTCGAGGCCAGGTTCTCCGTCGACTGCAGCTTGTCGGCGGCCTCACCCTCGGCGAAGTGCACGGCCACCCGGTCCGCGATCACGAACAGCCCACCCAGGATCACGACGAGGATCAGGATTATTCGCAGGGCGCGCATGTGGTGTTTCCCCCGGGACGAGAGCGGTCTTCGGCTACGCCACGGTAACCCCGCGGGCGCCGCCCGGGCGGCGTTTGTGGATCAGTTGTGACAGGTACGACGCGGCCTACCCTGGTGTTATGTACGCGCGGCGGCGGCACATCTACTTCGCCATGATGGGCACCTGCATCGGGCTCTTCGTCCTGGCCTGGGGAGTGGTGCGCATCTGGTCGGTCCCGGCGGCCGTGGGCATGTGCGTCGTGGCCATGCTGATCCCGCCGGTCGCCGCGATGATCGCCAACCGGCGGGGCCCGGAGGACCGCTGGTGGGACGACCCGTCCGGCGATCCCCAGTCCGACGAGTGGTGGGACGAGCTGGACGGCAAGAAGGGGCCCCGGTAGGAAGGAGCGCATGTCGCCCACGAGGCTGTCCACGGTGGTGCTCGACGCCCCGGACGCGCACATGCTGGCCGGTTTCTACCGCCGCCTGCTCGGATACGTGGTCCGCGCCGAGGAACCGGACTGGGTCCTCATCGGCCCGCCCGGCGGCGGCACGGGCCTGTCCTTCCAGACCGAACCCGGGTACGTCCCGCCGGTCTGGCCCACGCGCACACCCGGTGACCAGCGGATGATGCTGCACCTGGACATCGAGGTCGACGACCTCGAAGGTGAGACCGCGCGGGCCGTGGCGGAAGGGGCCGAACTCGCCGCGTACCAGCCGCAGGACGACGTCCGCGTGCTGTTCGACCCCGCGGGGCACCCCTTCTGCCTCTGGACGCGGGCGTCTCAGTAGACGAGCGCCTGCGTGTCCTCCGCCAGCGTCTCCTGCACGAAGACCTGCGCCCCCGCGATCCGCACGCCCTCGATCACGTCCTTCTCGGTGATCTCGCGCCGGGCCGCGCACTGGGTGCACAGGGTGATGCGGCCGGCGGCCAGGACCGACTCGATCAGGTCCGGCAGCGGAGCCGCGTGCGGCAGCTCGAACTCGGCGGCCCGCCCCGGCAGCGCGAACCAGGACGACTCCCCGGTCAGCCACAGCGACACGTCGACACCGCTGGCCACGGCCACCGCCGCCACGGTGAACGCCTGCGAGCAGCGCTCCGGGGCATCGGCCCCGGCCGTCACCTTGATCACGAGCTTCTTCGCCATGCCGGAAGCGTAAGCCCTCGCGGCCAGCGCCGGCCGCCCCACCGCTTCGGCACGGGCGCCCGGGGGCTGCGTCCGCCGGTGAAGCCGAACGCCGAATCATGATCGAACTCCGCTACAACTCCATGCGTACTCCATGAGTCTCCTGTGCGCGCGGATGACGGAATCCGCGCGTCCCGTTCCGTAGGGAGACGTCTTGGAACCACCTGAGAGACCGCGCCGCGGCCGGACCGCCGCGCTGGTCGCCGGGGCCGCCGCCCTGGGCGTCGTGGCGGGTGTGTGCACCGGCTACGTCGTCCAGGCCGGACGCCCGCCCACGAAGCTGCCCTCTTTGTCGCAGCCCGTGGTCCGGCAGGCCAAGGGCACCGTCGAGCCCCTGTCGGCGGCGCACGACCGCCGGGTGAAGACCGACGGCGACCTGCGCAAGCTGCTGCTGAAGCGACCCAAGGGCGCGCGGGACGCCGGGGGTGCCGAGGGCTGGATCGACCTGGCCGACTACGCGAGCTCCTTCGACAAGCCGGGCTGGGTCTTCGAGCAGGAGCTGGAGCGCGAGTTCCGGCGCGCCGCCCAGACCGGCTGGCGGATCGGCGACACGCACGACGTCGAGATACAGCTGACCCAGTACCACCAGGTGTCGCGGGCGGCCGCCGCCCAGGACGTGGAGGACCAGCGGTACTGGGCCGAGCGGGAGCCGAACACCGGCAGCTCGCCCATACCCGGGACCGGCGACGGCATGGTGTTCGTGCACCGCACGCCCGAGAGGAAGAGCGGCTACCTGCCGCAGTACACGGCCGAGGCCGTCGTCTCCCGCGGTGACATCTACATGGACATCTGGATCAGCGACACCAAGCCGGTCCCCGAGAGCGAGATCATGGAACTGGCGAAGCGACAGGTGGCCAAGCTGTGAACGAGTCGCTCGACGAGTCACCCGAGCAACACCCGCTCCCGGAAACCGCCGAGCCCGTGGCACCGACCGCACCGGCCCCCGCCCGGCGGCCCGTGGGCCGGATCGTCGCCGTCGCGCTGCTGGCCCTCGCCGTCGTCGGCGGGGCCGGGTTCACCGGCGTGACCGTCGCCGGTGCCGACCGGGATCCCGGCAAGCCCGTCTGGAAGTTCCCCAAGGCCTCCAAGGAGGACCAGGGCGGCGAGGACGGCCGGGACGGCCGGCGGGGCAAGGACGCCTCGGGGCTGCGCGACATGCTGATGCCGTACGAGGTCGGGTCCGACGGCTACGTCCAGGGGCCGGACCTCGACGAGTTCGGACCCGATGTCGCGCTCGGCGGACGCCAGGCCACCGCCCTGCGCAAGCAGGAGCTCCGCGACCTGCCGCCGGAGACCCGGCGGGCACTGGGCAAGGTGATCGACAAGGAGCACATCCAGGGCCTGGCGATGCGCAGCTACGCCCGGTTCGACACCTTCGAGGGCGAGCCCTTCACGCTCACCTTCGAGCTCGTCCGGATGGCGAACCGCGACTCGGTACGCGACCTCTCGACCCGCCGGAACGAGGTCTTCAAGGCGCTGCGGATCTTCCCCAAGGGGCCGGAGATCAAGGGGCACAAGAACGCGGCCTGCTTCCGGATGCCCAAGGTGAGCGGCGAGGAGATGGACCGCATGGTCTGCTCCGCCTCGGTGGGCGACGTGCTCGTCACCGCCAACGTGGCCGGGAGCCGACCGCTCGACACCAAAGCCATCGCCGTCTTCATCGGCAGACAGCTCGACCGCATCAAGGACAAGGACCCGGGGATGGCCGTATGAGCGAGCAGCAGATTCCCGCCGTCCCCGAGACGCCCGTGCCGCAGGAGCCGCGGCCCGCGCCCGGAGACCGCCGGGTCCTGCGGGCCGTCCTGCGCTGGACCGCGGCCCTCGTGGTCTTCGCGGTGGCCGGCACGGCGACGGCGTACGGCATCACCCGGATGGAGCGCACCGGTCTCCCCGGTCTCGCCACCCGCCCGGACGGCCGCTGGGAGTACCCGCGGATCGTGCGGCCGCCGCTGCCCGCCGGCCGCCCCGCCCCGTTCGCCCACCGCAACGAGGCCGCCGTCCACTACGCCGACCTGCGCAAGCTGGTCCTGCCCGCGCCGAAGGGCGCCAAGGCCGATCCCGCGCTCGCCGGCGACCACGGATGGGTGGAGCCGAAGGCGTACCTCGCGGAGTACGCGTCCAAGGACGACCGGGACACCCTCCGGGGCGAGCTCACCGACCACGGCCTGCGGCACATCGCCGCGCGCGGCTGGACCATGCCGGACGGCACCCGGACCCGGATCTACCTGCTCCAGTTCGAGACCGGCCTGATCGCAGGCGAGGTCCAGCAGGACGAGTTCACCGGCTACCAGAATCCGACGCTCGCCCTGCGCGGGGCCGCCTCCAACGCGATGGACGCGTCGTACCCCACGGCCGCCGTCGACGGGCACGGCCTGGTGGAGGAGTTCGCCGAACAGAAGCCGTACGGCGCCGAGCAGGTGCGGCAGGCCTACATCGCCTCCGGCGACGTCATCGCACTCGTGGTGCAGTCCCGCGCGGGCGGTGCGAAGGAGATCCCGTTCCAGCAGACGGTGGTCCTGCAGCAGCAACTGCTCGGCTGAGACCACGGGGCGCTACGCACCACCTCGCAAAGAGAGCCGGGGCCCGGCCGCGTAAGCTGGGCCCCGGCTCTGTCGTATGCCCACACCCTCGCTCAAGGAGCACCCGTGGAGATCTTCTTCGAAACCCTGCTGGTCCTGGTCTGCGTCGGCGTGCTCGCCTTCGCCTACCTGACCGTGAAGAAGCTGTACCAGGGCCAGCGCTGACCCCACGTCCAGGAAAGATCCAGGAAAGCCTCCCCTCATGATCGAGATCCCGTCCGACCTGCACAAGGACCTGGTCCCGCTCGCCTTCCTGCTCGGCAACTGGGCCGGCGCGGGCGTGCACGACTTCCCCGGCTCGCAGAAGTGCAACTTCGGGCAGGAGGTCAGCTTCACCCACGACGGCCGGGACTTCCTGGAGTACCACTCCCACACCTGGGTGCTGGACCAGGACGGCAACAAGGTCCGCCCCCTGGAGTCGGAGTCCGGCTTCTGGCGGATCGACTCCGGCCGCAAGGTCGAGGTGACGATGACCCGGGACGACGGCGTCATCGAGATCTGGTACGGCGAGATGGCCGATAAGAAGCCGCAGATCGACCTGGCCACGGACACCCTGGCCCGCATCCCCGGCTCGCAGCCGTACAGCGGCGGCAAGCGCCTGTACGGCTACGTCAAGAGCGACCTGATGTGGGTCGGCGAGAAGCAGACCCCCGAGGTCGAGCTGCGCCCCTACATGTCGGCCCACCTGAAGAAGGTCGTCACCCCGGAGGACGTCGAGCGCTGGGCCAAGGCCCTCCCGGACGACCTCCCGGACGACGGGATCGCCTTCTTCAAGTAGGCCCGTCTTCCCCAAGTGGCCCGGTCCGAGTGGTCCTAGACTCTTTGGTGTGGTGAGCACCGACTGGAAGAGCGACCTCAGGCAGCGCGGCTACCGGCTGACGCCGCAGCGGCAGCTTGTCCTGGAAGCCGTGGACACCCTTGAGCACGCGACCCCCGACGACATCCTCGGCGAAGTGAGGAAGACGGCGTCGGGGGTCAACATTTCCACGGTCTACCGGACGCTGGAGCTGCTGGAGGAGCTGGGCCTGGTCAGCCACGCCCATCTGGGGCACGGTGCGCCCACGTATCACCTCGCCGACCGGCATCACCATCTGCACCTGGTGTGCCGCGACTGCGAGAACGTGATCGAGGCCGATGTGGCCGTGGCCGCCGAGTTCACCGCCAAGCTGCGTCAGCAGTTCGGTTTCGACACCGACATGAAGCACTTCGCGATCTTCGGCCGGTGCAAGGACTGTTCGCTGAAGACTTCAACTACCACGTCGTAGGCTGACGGTATGAAGAGCCCTCTGCTGTCCCTGCCCGGCGCCGTCCCCGCCGAGGGTGTGGACGAAGGCGTCGCCGCCCACTACGGCGACCTGTTCCGCGAGCAGCGCGCCCTCGCCGACGGCACCGGTTTCGTCGACCTGTCCCATCGCGGTGTCGTCACCGTCAGCGGTGAGGACCGGCTGAGCTGGCTGCACCTGCTGCTCACCCAGCACGTCAGCGACCTGCCGGCCGGTGAGGCCACCGAGGCGCTGATCCTCTCCGCGCACGGGCACATCGAGCACGCGCTGTACCTGGTGGACGACGGCAGCACCGTCTGGGCGCATGTGGAACCCGGGACCCAGGACGCGCTGATCGCGTACCTGGAGTCGATGAAGTTCTTCTACCGCGTGGAGGTCGCCGACCGGACGGCCGACTTCGCGGTCGTCCACCTGCCCGCCGGGTCCATCGCCGAGGCGCCCGAGGGCGTCGTCGTACGCGAGACGGCGTACGGCCGTGATCTCTTCCTGCCCCGCGAGGACCTGGAGTCCTTCGCGGCCGCGCACGGGCCCGCCGCCGGCCTCCTCGCCCACGAGGCGCTGCGCGTCGAGCAGCACCGGCCCCGGCTCGGCTTCGAGACCGACCACCGGACCATCCCGCACGAGCTGGGCTGGATCGGCACGGCCGTGCACCTGCAGAAGGGCTGCTACCGGGGCCAGGAGACGGTCGCCCGCGTCCAGAACCTGGGCAAGCCGCCGCGCCGCCTGGTCTTCCTCCACCTGGACGGCAGCGAGGTCCATCTGCCGGTGCCGGGCACGGAGATCCGGCTCGCCGACGAGGGCCCGGAAGGCCGCAAGATCGGCTTCGTGACGACGTCGGTACGGCACCACGAGCTGGGACCGGTGGCGCTGGCGCTGGTCAAGCGGAACGTGCCGGTGGACGCGCGGCTGATCGCCGGGGAGACCGCGGCGGCGCAAGAGGTCGTGGTCGAGCCGTAGTCGTACGGCCGCGGGCGCGCTGGTCCAGCGGCGTCAGTAGCCGCTCAGCAGGGTTCGTACAGCCCGCAGCGCCTCCGGGCCGGCCTCGCTGTGCCAGCGCGACGGATCGGCCGGGCGCCGCCCCCACAGCAGCAGGACGCGGGTGGCCGCGTCGCTCTCGATCGTGGCGGGGCCCTCGGGGGCCGCGAACCGGATGCTGCGGTCGTCCGCGTCGGCGGCCACCACGATGTCGTCCGTGCCCGGGGTGCGCAGGCGGCCCTCGACCCGTCCGCCCGCTCCCAGGTCCAGCCCGGCGCCGCCGCGCGCGAGCAGCGGCCGGCCGACCGACACCACGCTGTGCTCGGTCATCCACGGCTCCTCGAGCGCCCGCACCGCCGTCCGGTCGTCGCCGGTCAGGTCCCAGCGGTGCAGGATCAGCTCCTCACGCATGTGCTCCGCGAAGAAGGGGACCGTCACCGTCCGGCCGGTCCACCGCACCTCCGTGTCCGGCGGCAGGTCCTGAGCGGCGGCCGCGGCGACCTCGGTGAGCCGTTCGCAGCGGTTCAGGAACGTCGCCCAGAGCTCGGAGTCGGACAGCCGCCGGAAGGGTGCCTCGCGGTCGAAGCCCCGGGTCTCCACGGGCGATCCGTCGAGGAACGCCTGGAGCACCCGGGCCAGCTGCTCGGCATTGCCCGTCTGGTGGATCAGGACGTCCCGCACCGTCCACGCCTCGCACCATGTGCCGTCGTCGGGCCTGCGTGCCTGCACGGCGTGGACGAAGGGCGCCAGCTCCGGCAGGGTGTCATCGACCTTGGTGGGAATCACGCGCCATGGGTATCCCGGCCGGGCCGTCCGGCAAACCAGCCGTCCCGGTGCCGTCTCAGACCTCGATCAGCACCGTGAAGGGTCCGTCGTTCGTCAGCGACACCCGCATCCGCGCGCCGAACCGCCCCGTCGCCACCGTCGCGCCCAGTGCCCGCAGCCGGGACACCACCTCGTCCACCAGCGGCTCGGCGACATCGCCGGGGGCGGCGGCGTTCCAGGTGGGCCGGCGGCCCTTGCGCGCGTCGCCGTACAGCGTGAACTGGCTGATGACCAGCAGCGGGGCGTCGATGTCGCTGCACGACTTCTCGTCCTGCAGCATGCGGATCGACCACAGCTTGCGGGCCAGCTGCGCCGCCTTCTCCTTGGTGTCCTCGTGGGTCACCCCGACCAGGACGCACAGCCCCTCGCCCTCGATCGCGCCGACCGTCTCTCCGTCCACGACGACGCTCGCGCCGTCCACTCTCTGCACCACCGCACGCATGCGGACCATCATGCCGGGTGCCCGGTACGCGGTCACAGGGGGTCCAATATGGATCTCTTACCGCCCATCTGGGGCCGTTCGGGGGCACTCGGTCACATAGCGGCCGGTTGGGGTGGCACGATGCTTGCACACGCCGGTCGAGGGGACGGTCACAGGCAACATGAGCACACCGAGTACCAGCGGGCGGCTGGGGGCACAGGGGACGTACCGGCCGCCCGCCCAGCGCGCCGACACGCCGCCCACCCCGGCGGCCCCGGCCGGCCCCGCGCTGCCCGTGGAGCCGCCCGAGCCCGAACTGGCCCGGCTCAGCCTGCCGGAGCTGCGCGCGCTGCGCCGCGACGCCCAGCGCGACGAGGCGGACCTCAGCTATGTACGGCGGCTGCTGCAGGGGCGGATCGACATCCTGCGCGCGGAGCTGTGCCGGCGCGGCCGCGCGTCCGTGCCGGCGCCCGCGGACGGCTCCGTGGTCGACCGGCTCCCGGAGATCCTCAAGGACGCCCCGGCCCGGCACCGCTCCTCGGCCCGCCATGTCACGCTCGGCACCCCGCACAACGAGGAGTACCGGCAGCTGGCCGCCGAGATGCTCGCCGAGGTCGAGCTGTCGGACCTGCAGGCGCGGACCGACCTGGAACTGACCGCCGCGATGGGCCGGCTGGTGCGCTACGAGCAGGAGGTCTCCCGGCGCCGCCAGCGGTTGCAGCGGACGGCCGACGACTGCAGCGGGGAGATCGCCCGGCGGTACCGGGTGGGTGAGGCGCAGGTCGACGATCTGCTGACGTGAGGCTGGTGGCTGCCTGCGGAAAACGTGACGACAGGTGGCAGCCGGTCCGCCTACCGTGGCCCCATGAGCGACGTCCGGATCGTCACCGAGGCCGATTTCGAGGACTGGCAGCGCGCGCTGGCCACCGGGTTCCTGCAGCCACCCGCCCTGACGCCCGAGGAACTCGACGCCCGGCGCCTGCAGTTCGTGCCGGGCCGGCTGCTCGGCGCCTTCGACGGCGGCCGGTGTGTCGCCACCTTCCGGTCCTTCGCGCAGGAGCTCACCGCGGTGGGCGGCGGCCTGGTCCCGGCGGACGCGATCACCAACGTCTCCGTCAGCCCCACCCACCGCCGCCGCGGCCTGCTCACGCGCATGATGAACCAGGACCTCGCGGCGGCGAAGGAACGCGGCGACGTGGTCGCCACCCTGATCGCCGCCGAGTACCCGATCTACGGCCGTTACGGCTTCGGCCCCGCCACCTGGTCGACCCAGTGGACCGTCGAGGTGCCCCGGGCCGGCCTCGATCCGCGCTGGTCGGGCCCGGACGACGGGGGCCGTATCGACCTGGTGGACGGGGCGGAGGTCCGCAAGCTCGGCCCGGAGTTCTACGAGCGGTTCAGGCGTGCCCAGCCCGGCGCGGTCAGCCGGGACGAGCTGTGGTGGCAGGCCAGCACCGGGGCCGTCCGCTACCGCGCCGACTGGACCGAGCCGTTCCACGCCGTCCACCGCGCGGCCGACGGCGAGGTGCAGGGCCTGGTGGCGTACAAGTCCGACGACACCTGGAACGGCAAGCAGCCGGACCAGACCGCGAGCGTGCTCAAGCTGACCGCCATCACCCCGGCGGCCGAGCGCGCCCTGTGGCACTACCTGTGTTCCATCGACTGGATCACGAAGGTCAAGAGCGGCTTCCGCGGCCCCGACGACCTGCTGCCGTGCTACCTCCCCGATCCGCGCGCCGCCCGGATCACCGGGCACGCGGACTGGCTGTGGGTGCGGATCCTGGACGTCGTACGGGCCCTTCAGGCGCGGACGTACGACGGGACGGGCACGCTGGTGCTGGAGGTCGTGGACGACGCCGGTCTGGCCGGGGGCCGGTTCCGGCTGGAAGCCTCGCCCGAGGGGGCCTGCTGTGTGCCGGCGGGCACCGAGGGCGCCGATCTCACGCTGGACGTCCGCGAGTTGGCGTCGGTGTGGCTCGGCGGCGAGTCGGTGCTGCGGCTCACGGCGCTCGGCCGGGTGCGGGAAGAACGAGAGGGCGCCGCCCGGAAGGCCGACGCCCTGTTCCGTTCGCCCGGGCGGCCGTGGTGCCCGGACGTCTTCTGACCGCTCCCCTCTCCCGGCGACTTCCGACTGTGCATCCGTAGCGAGCTGTTCAGTTGTGGCTGTGCAGCGATGTTCAGTTGTGGCTGTGCGATGTCGTGTTCAGTTGTGACTGTGCGCTTCGGTGGCCGTCCCCTGCCCGGGCTCCCGGCTCCCCTCCGGAAGGGAGCCCGGTCGGCCAACCACTGGGAAGCTTGACCATGTCATGCAAGTTGGCAGCCAACTTCACCGTACTTATGTCCGCTAGGAAGCGGCTCATAACCAGCTATCGGCGAACTGATGGAACTTGGCGGGAAGTTGTAGTGTTTGTCCATGGACCCGGAGCACGCCTCCGCCAGTGGACGGACGAGGTCACAGCGGCCCCATGCGTCCCATCGCGACATCGCCGACGAACTGCGCAGCCGGATCAGGGCCGGGCTGCTGCAGCCGGGCCAGCGCATGCCCACACAGGCGGAGTTGGCCGTCGAATTCGGCGTCGAACGCGGTGCCGTGCGCCAGGCCCTGCGCATCCTGCAGTCGGAGCGCCTGCTCACCAACGTGTCCAAAGGCAGCCCGGCCACCGTGGCGGCGGCGCCCGGACCTGCCCGGCTGCCGGCCGGACCGACCGCGCCGCCCCAGCCCACCATGGTCGGCCTCGCACCCCGGATAGCGAAGGCCTTCGCCGCCCCCCACGTGCGCATCGACGCGCTCTGCCTGACCGCGGTCTCGCTCACGCTGGCCATCGGCGAGCCACTGCGGCAGATCCACGCGGGACGGCTGAAACCGGCCAAGATCGACGTCCGGGTGCTGCTGCCCAGCCGGGACATCGACCTCGCCTTCCCGGCCCCGGTGGCCGCCGACGACCACGGCCTGCTGCACCGGCGCTGGCTGTCCCAGCGCAACGCCCAGGGCATGGTGCTGCGGCAGAACCTGCTGGCCCTGCTCACCACGCACGGCGTCGACGTCCGGGTCTCCTTCCGCGCCCTGCCGTTCACCCCGCCGGTCAAGCTGTATCTGCTGGGCGACTCCGAGGCGCTGTTCGCGTACTACACGCTCAAGCGCCGCGAGCGGGAGATCGAGCACGAGCATCTGGAGCTGTACGACGCCGACGGCACCCGCTCGATGCTGTTCGCCTTCGAGCGGCGTGCCGGGGAGCGCGACGCCGCGTTCGTGGAGCAGTCGCGGCTGTGGTTCGACGCGCTGTGGGAGACGATCAGTTCGGATCTTCTGCTCAGTTCCTAGGGCTGGTGAGGCTTTACAGCGCCGGGCCCGCGAGGAGCACGGCGAGCAGGACGGCGCCGGCGGAGAGGGCCTTGTGGCTCTTGGTCTCGATGCCGACGGAGATCAGAAGCAGTGCGACGGCGCCGGCGAGACCGAACTTCCACTGGACGAGTTGCTCGACGAGGAGAGCGAGGGCGGGCACGCGGTTCCCCCTTCAGAAGATTGGCCAACTCGGAAAAGTTGGCAACCAACTCCATCTAAGTTGTCCCCACTTGGTCCGAGTTCATAAACAACTTCTCGGCAACTCCTCATAGATGGATCAAAGTTGTAGCGTTTGGTCGTGACCCAGGAGCATGTGGCAGTGAACGGCAGCAGGAGGCTCACGCCCCACGAGATCGCCGACACCCTGCGCGAGCGGATCCGCACCGGTGAGCTGCAGCCCGGCGAGCGGCTGCCCACCCAGGCGGAGCTCGCCGGGGAGTTCGGCGTGGAGCGGGGCGCCGTACGCCAGGCGCTGCGGGTGCTCCAGGAGGACGGGCTGCTCGCCGACGTCAGCAAGGGCAGCCCGCCGCGGGTCGCCGAGCCGCAGACCCAGCGGGGGGAGCCGCAGCCGACCATGGTGGCGCTCGCGCCCCGGCTGACCGAGGCCTTCGCGGCACCGCACGTGCGCATCGACGCCGTCTGCCTGACCGCGCAGAGCCTGATCCCCGCGCTCGGCGAGCCGCTGCGCCTGGTCCACGAGGGCCGGCTGCGCCCCGAGCGGATCGACGCCCGCATCCTGCTGCCGTCCCGCGACATCAACCTCGCCTTCCCGGTCTCGGTCGACGCCGGCAGCGAGGAGGACCACGCCGTGCACCAGCGCTGGCTGGCCATGCGCAACGCCCAGGGCCAGGTCCTGCAGTACAACCTCCAGGCGCTGCGCGGCACCCACGACATCGACGTCCATATCACCTTCCGGGCGCTGCCGTTCACCCCGCCGGTCAAGCTGTACCTGCTCAACGGGGTCGAGGCGCTGTTCGCGCACTACATGGTCACGCGCCGCGCGGAGCCCACCGACAGCGGGACGCTGGAGATGTACGACACGCTCGGTTCGGAGTCCCTGCTGTTCTCCTTCGAGCAGCGGGCCGGGCAGCGGGACGCGGCGTTCGTGGAGCAATCGCAGAAGTGGTTCGACGCCCTCTGGGAAACCATCACCACGGACCTGACACTCTCCTAGTGACTTCTGATGCGACGACGCAGACCGATGCGACGCAGACCGACACGACGCGGACCGAAGGGACCGCGAGGCGGACCGCGGACGAGATCGACGAGCTCCGGGGTCTGATCGAGGGTGCCCGGGTGGTCCTGTGGGACTTCGACGGGCCGATCTGCCGTCTGTTCGCGCGGCACACGGCCGAACGGGTGGCGACCGAGCTGGTGGACTGGCTGGCCGGGCGCGGGCTCAACAACCTGCTCAGCAACTCCGAGCGGGACTCGCTCGACCCGCACGAGGTGCTGCGCGCGGTGGACCTACGGCACCCCGGCAGCGACCTCGTGACCGAGCTGGAGGAACGTCTCACCCAGGAGGAGCTGCGGGCCGCCGGCTCCGCGCTGCCCACCGCCTACGCCGACCCCTTGATACGCACCTGGACCGCGGTGGGCGCCCGGCTGGCCATCACCACCAACAACTCCCCGAAGGTGGTCCGCACCTACCTGAACGACCGCGGCCTCACCGGCTGCTTCACCCCCCACATCTACGGCCGTACGACCGAGCTGCACCTCCTCAAGCCCGACCCGCACTGTCTCAACCGGGCGCTGGCCGCGACGGGCTCCGCCCCTTCGGCGGCCCTGATGATCGGCGACTCGCCGTCCGACCTCGCCGCCGCGAACGACGCAGGCGTGCCCTTTCTCGGCTACGCGCGTAACGAGCGGAAGGGGAAGCTTCTGCGGGATGCCGGTGCCGGGCACGTCGTCGCGTCGCTGGAGCCGTTGCTGCGGGTGCTGCGGGGCTGGTGACGGCGGGCGGTGCGGCCGCCGGGATCCCGGCCTCCGGGGCGTCGGCCCCCGGGATCCCGGCCTCCGGCCGGCCCCGCCGCCTGCGGGCCCAGGCCCGCAGCGACGCCAGGGCCCCCACGCCCCAGAGGACCAGCTGGGTCAGGTCGTCGATCTGCACGTCGAATCCGAGCACATGGATCGTCACGGCTTGCACCCCTTCCGGGCCCCCGGCAACCGGTCAACCCCTCAAGTCCGCGCTGTTGACTGACGAAGTTGACTGCTTGTGGCAGCATGCCCGGCCAACTAGATCTAGTAACCGCGCAGTTGACTTGACTGGTTGCCTGACGGACGTGGGTTTGCCGACGGTGCGTGGGAGGTACGTACGGCGCATGACGGTGGAGCGGAAGGACGAGGCCGGCGGGCACGAGTTTCTCCGGGTCACGGAGGAGCTGCGGGCCCGGATGGCCGACGGCTTCTATCCGGTGGAGACCTATCTGCCCTCCCAGGCCACGCTGGCCAGGGAGTTCGGGGTCTCCCGGGACACCGTGCAGCGGGCCTTGCGCGTCCTGCGCGGTGAGGAGTGGATCGAGTCCCGGCAGGGCAAGGGCTCGCGGGTGGTGCGCAACCAGCGCATCCAGTCCTCGACGCCCCGGGCGAGCAGGTCCCGGCGCCAGCTGACCCTGGGGCCGCTGATCGCCGAGGCGTTCGAGCAGTCCGAAGTCACGCTGGACATCTACACGTTGACCTCGGAGAGCCTGGACACCCACATCCATCTGCAGGCGGAGCGGATCCGCGCCGGCATCATCGCGCCCCGGCGCATCGCCCTGCGCCTGATCCTCCCGTCCGCGATCGACGCCCTGCCCTATCCGCGCGGGGTGGAGCCGGGACACGACGAACGGCTGCGGGAACGGCTGCGGGGCATCACCGAGGCCCACACCGCCTCGCTGCACAAGGTCCTCGGCGAGCTGAGCGCCGAGCAGCTCGTCCCCGAGGTGGAGTACGAGTTCCGCCACGCCCCCTTCGCTCCCACGTTCAAGCTCTACGTCATCAACCGCTCCGAGGTGCTGCACGGCCCGTACATACCGCTCGTCCGCCCGGTGATGTTCGACACCGGTGAGGAGGTCCGGGCCGTGGACGTCCTCGGGCTCGGCGCGACGCTCACCCACCACGTGCGCGACGCCCGTGCCGACTCACCGGGGTCGACCTTCGTGGACGGCATGAAGGCGTGGTTCAAGGCCACGTGGGAGCTGCTGACGGACGAGGCCGCGAAGCCGGCGGCCGGGACGGCGGCACAGGCGTGAGGCCCGGAACACCGTCGGGTATGGGATACCATCCGGCTACCGTCCGAGCGACCGCTCGGGTTCTCGCGTGAGGGATGGCGACGAGCCAGCCTCTGCCGGCTCGGCGCGGACGAGTGGCACACCACCCGCCTGGCTGCTCGACCGGGCCGCAGGTTGTGTTGTCCGTCGTCCGGGGAGTTAGCGTTTTTCCCCCGACCCGTCCCGTCCCCCTCCAGCGCAGCGTGATCGAAACCCGGAGCGACCAGTGGGCGCACCACCCGTCCCCCGCGACACGGCGGGGCCGCGCTCCGGCCGGGCCCGGACCGACGCCGTATGGCGGGCGTTCGTCACGGAGGCAGCCGCGCGGGGGCGCACCAGCGGCGGCTTCCACAACGACAACCACGTGCTGCCGCTGCCCGAGCCCATGGCCCGGCTGCTGGGCCGGAAGCCGGGCACCCTGGTGACCGTGCGGCTGCCGCGCGCCGACGCCCTGCCCGTGGTGATCCGGACGTGGCGCAGCGAGGCGGGGATCCTGCGGGCCGTCAAGGGCGTGCTGCCCAATGTGCCCGAGTGCCTGGTCGAAGGCGACGGCTTCGCCATCCACAGCTATGTGGAAGGCGTGCCGCTCTCCAGCGTCTGCCGGGCCGGCAAACCGGTCGATCGCCTGCTGGTCGGGGCCCTGGCGGACCTGCTCGCCCAGGCGGCCCAGGTGCGGGGCCCCGCGCTGCCGCCCCTGTCGCCGTTGTGGCCCCGTAACCACACCGACAGCCAGGGCTTCCTGCAGACCCTGGCGCGGCTGGCCGACCTGCAGATCCGCAAGCCCAACTGGGCCCGTTTCGGCGGCCTGTTCGCCGCTCTCGGCATCCCCGAGGACGCCCTGGTCCGGCTGGCCGAACGGGTCCCCGCCATGTCCCGCCGCCCCTACGGACTGCTCCACGCCGACCTGCACCGCGACAACGTGATCATGTCGTACGGCGGTGATCCGCCCCTGATCTGGGTCGACTGGGAACTCGCCACCTACGGCGATCCGCTGCACGACCTCGCCGTCCACCTGGTCCGGATGCAGTATCCGGACCACCAGTGGGGCGAGGTGATCGAGGCGTGGGCGCGCGCCATGGGCGGGGTGCGGCCGGCCGCGGTCAACGGGGTGGCCCGCGATCTGCGGCACTACGTGGCCTTCGAACGGGCGCAGTCGGTGTACCCCGATGTGATGCGGGCCGCGAAGTCGCTGGAGGAGTCCTTCGACCAGAAGAGCCTGGACGAGGCGACGGCATGGGTGCACCAGGCCGTGCAGGCGGCGGCCGAACCGCTGAGGCTGGGCCGGGTGCCGGGGCGGGAGGAGATCGAGCGGATCCTGTTCCGCTGGCGCGCGGCGTCCGTACAGCCCGGTACCACGACGGTCACGGGAGCGGCGGCGCCGGCCGGTGGCGGGCCGTGGCGGGGCCCGGTCGCCCGGGCGATCGACTGGAAGCCGGACCGGCGGGTGCCGGCACCCCCCGACTTCCCGCACTCCGCGGTCGCCGACGCCCTGGTCCTGGAGGGCGCGGCCCCGGCCCACCGGGTGTTCAAGGGCACCGCGCACCTCAACACGGTGCTCCAGGTCCCCGGCACGCCGTTCCCGGTCGTCGTCCGCCGCAAGGTCGCGGACGTCACCCGGCGCGAGCGCAGTTTCCTCAGCGAGCACGCCGTGCTCCAGGCCATCGAGCGGTCCGGGGCGGCGGTGGCCGCGCCCCGGGTGCTGGCGCTGGGGGAGAGCCACTCGAAGAGCCTGTCCGCCATCCGGACCTACTCCGGGGACCGCTTCGCCATCCACACCTACGAGGGCCGGCCCGACGTCGGCCGGCGGCCCGAGCATCCGGTGCACGGGCTGCTCCCGCACGAGGCGGACCGCCTGGTCGACCAGCTGGCCGCACTGACCGAGGTCGACTACACCCTGGTCGACCCGCTGGCCGGCCGGCCCGGCTTCTACGCCTGGCTCAGCGACCAGCTGGTGGCGCTGGTGGCCCGGCTGCCCAAGGAGTCGCAGCAGCTGGCCCGCTTCCTCGGCCTGCCCGACGCGGCCCGGCTGCGCGAGATCCTCGCCCGGCACCAGGTCACCGACCGGGCCGCCGCCCTGCTGCACGGCGACCTCAACCCCTGGAACCTGGTGCGCCGCGGTGACGATCTCGCGCTGACCCTCATCGACTGGGAGCTGGCGGTGGTCGGCGACCCGCTGTACGAGCTGGTCCGGCACATGCACCTCACCCCGACCCGGCCGGAGATCCGCGACCGCATGTTCCGCCGCTGGGCGAGCCGGCTGCCGGACCGGTTCACCAGGAACTGGCAGGAGGACTGGCGGGTGTACCGGTGGATCGAGATCGTCCGTTCCGCCTACGTCGACCTCGACCGCCTGGTCACCGGCGCGAGCCTGGACGCCCCCAACGTCCGCCGCGCGGTGGACTCGTACGCGATGACCCTGGCGGCGGCCACCGCCTCCCTGGGGCTGTCGTCGCGGCGCCGGACCAACCCCTACCTCGCCCGCGCCCTGGCCTGGCCCACCCGCCCGGGCGGCGCTGCGTAGGCTCGCCCCATGGGTGAGATGGGCCTGCGTGAGCGCAAGCGGCAGCGGATGTACCAGGACGTGTCGGACATCGCCGTACGGCTGTTCCTGGAGCGGGGCTTCGACGCGGTGTCCGTGGCCGAGGTCGCGGCGGCGGCCGGGATCTCCAAGCCGACCCTCTTCCGGTACTTCCCGGCCAAGGAGGACCTGGTCCTGCACCGGATCGCGGACCACGAGACGGAGGCCGCGCGGGTGGTCGCCGGCGCGGCCGATCCGGTGGACGCGCTGCGCCGGCACTTCCTCGCCGGTCTCGAGCGGCGCGACCCGGTCACCGGGCTGAACGACCACCCCCAGGTGCTCGCCTTCCACACCCTGCTCTACGGCACCCCGGCCCTGGTGGCGCGGGCGCACTCCCACCTGGAGCGGTCGGAGGCGGCGCTCGCCGAGGCGCTCGGGGGCGGGCTGGAGGAACGGCTGGCCGCCGGGCAGATCATCGCCGTGCAGCGCATCCTCGCCCAGGAGAACTGGCGGCGGATCGCGGCGGGGGAGCGGATCGAGGAGGTGGCGCCGGACGCCGTACGGGCGGCCGAGCGGGCGTTCCGGCGGCTGGGGGAGGGGCTGCCGGAGTTGAGACGTGAGAAGTGAGACTCGGTTAAAAATATAACTCGGTAACGCTGTGGCGGTACGCTGGTCGCCATGACGTCACTCGACCCCGCCCTCACGAACACCCTGCACACCGAGCGCGCCTACCACGACACCTGCCGTGCCGCCCTCGCCGCCATGGTCGAGGGCGCCGCCGAACAGGTCGTCATCGGCGAGGACGTCTCCGCCTCCGGAGCCGACGCCGAGGTCCTCGGCTACCACCTGCGCAGCCAGGCCAAGGCGCTGCGCGAACTGCCGCCCGGCCCGCTGTTCTTCGGCCGCCTGGACTTCGCCGCCGGCGACCCCGGGCACGGCGGGCAGAGCTACCACCTCGGCCGGCTCCGGATCACCGAGGACCCGGCCGTCCCGCCCCTCGTGGTCGACTGGCGGGCCCCCGTCTCCCGCGCCTTCTACCAGGCGAGCGCCCGCGACCCGCGAGGCGTCGAGGTGCGGCGACGGTTCGGCTGGGCGCCGGGCAGCCGGGGCGCGTCCGCCGACCTCACCGGCCTGGAGGACGAGCACCTCGGCCGGGGCGAGTCCCGGGCCAGCGACATCGTGGCCCGCGAGATCGAGCGGCCGCGGGTCGGACCCATGCGCGACATCGCCGCCACCATCCAACCCGAACAGGACGACCTGGTCCGCGCCGCCCTCGCCGACTCGGTGTGCGTCCAGGGCGCGCCCGGCACCGGCAAGACGGCGGTGGGCCTGCACAGGGCGGCGTACCTGCTCTACACCCATCCCAAGCGGCTGCAGCGCGCCGGACTGCTGATCCTCGGCCCCAACCGCACGTTCCTGCACTACATCGCCGAGGTGCTGCCCTCGCTCGGCGAGACCGGCGTAGGCCAGTCGACGCTCCTGGAGGAGATCGCCCGGCACCCGGTCACCGGCACCGACCCGGCGGACACGGCGGCGCTCAAGCACGACCCCCGGATGGCCGAGGTGCTGCGCCGGGCGCTGTACGGGCGCGTCACCACCGACGGCGTGACCGACCTCGCCGTGAAGGACGGCTCCAGCCGGTGGCGGGTGCCCGCCGGTGAACTGGCCGCCATCGTCGAGGCGGTGCGCACCGAGGAGCCGCCGTACGCCATCGGCCGCGAACGGGTGCGCACCCGGGTGGTACGGCGGCTGCGCGAGCGGGCCGAACGGCACGCCGGGGTCCTGCCCGCCTCCTGGGCGCGCCGCATCGAACGGGCCCGGCCGCTCACCGAGCACCTCGACCTGGTCTGGCCGAAGGTCCGCCCCGAGGAGGTGCTGGCCCGACTCCTCACCGACCCGGCGGAGTTGGCGCGGGCCGCCGACGGGCTGCTGGACCCCGAGGAGCAGGCGGCGCTGGTGTGGCCGCGCCCGCCGCGCTCGCACAAGTCGGCCCGCTGGTCGGCCGCCGACCTGGTCCTGCTGGACGAGCTCTCCGGGCTGATCGAGCACCCGGAGGGCTACGGCCACATCGTCGTCGACGAGGCGCAGGACCTCTCGCCCATGGAGTGCCGGGCGATCGCCCGCCGCGCGGCCTTCGGCTCGCTGACCGTCCTCGGCGACCTCGCCCAGGGCACCACCGCGTGGGCCGCCCGCGACTGGTCCGTCCAACTGCGCCACCTCGGCCGGCCGGACGCGGCCGTGGTCCCGCTGACCACCGGTTTCCGGGTGCCGGCGGCCGTCGTGGACCTGGCCAACCGGCTGCTGCCCCGCCTGGACGTGTCGGTGCCCCCGGCCGAATCCCTCCGCGCGGACGGGGAGTTGCGGCTGCGCCCGACCGACGACGTGCCGGGCACGACCGTGACCGCGGTACGCGAGGCGTTGGCCCACGAGGGCTCGGTGGGCGTCGTGGCGGCCGACGCGGACGTGGACGCCGTACGGGCGGCCCTCACGGCGGCGGGCCTGGACCCGGCCGGCCCGGACGAGCTCGGCGCCCGCGTGACCCTGGTCCCCGCGAGCATGGTCAAGGGCCTGGAGTACGACCATGTGGTGGCCGTGGAACCGGCGGCGGTGGCGGAGGCGGAGGAGCGCGGCGCGCATCGCCTGTACGTCGTGCTGACGAGGGCGGTCTCCCGCCTGGACGTGGTCCACGCCCGTCCGCTCCCCTTCTGAACTCCTGAACAGGGACGGCGTGTTCGGACCGGGATAGCGCGCGGGCCATGACCCAGACAGCAGCGTTCAGCGAAGTGCCCACCACGACCCTCGCCGACCTCCTCGGCCGCGCACAGGTCATGGACATCGGCATACGGCCGCTGTGGCGGCCGGTCCCGCGGGTGGCCGGACCGGCGTTCACCGTCAGCTGCCCGCCCGGCGACAACCTCATGCTGCACGCGGCCGTCCACCGCGCCGCGCCCGGCTCGGTCGTCGTCGTCGAGTCCGGCGACCTCCACTACGCGCTGGCCGGCGGCAACGTGTGCGCGGTGGCCCGGCGCCGCGGCGTGGCCGCGTTCGTCGCCGACGGCCTGATCCGCGACCTGGGCGAGGTCCGGGAGATGGCCTTCCCCGTCTTCGCCCGCGGCGTCATCCCCGTCCTCGGCGCCAAGAAGGCCGTACGGCCGCTGAACCGGGCTGTGCGCTGCGGGGGCGTACGGGTCGAGTCCGGGGACGTGGTCGTGGCGGACGAGGAGGGCGTGGTCGCCGTACCGGCATCCCGTGCGGAGGAGGTCCTGCGGGCCGCGCAGGCCAAGCTCGCCAAGGAGTCCGAGGAGACCCTGGACGACTGGGAGAAGGCCCACCGGGCGCGGATCGACGAAATCCTCGCCGCGCAGGGCTTCCAGGACTGATCCTGGACGGTGATGCTGCTCTTCCTCGACGTCGACGGCCCGCTCATCCCCTTCGGGGCGGGCCCCTACCAGCTGTACGACGGCCCCTCGGCCGCCGTCGGTGAACACCCGCTGCTGAACCGGGTCGATCCGGCGCTGGGCCCCCGGCTGGCCGCGCTGGGCTGCGAGCTGGTGTGGGCCACGACCTGGATGGACGAGGCCAACAGCTGCCTGGCGCCCTGGCTGGGCCTGCCGCCGCTCCCGGTCGTCCCGTGGCCGGACGAGCCCGAGCCCCCAGGCCGGCTGCACTGGAAGACCCGGCCCCTGGTCGCCTGGGCGGCGGGCCGCCCCTTCGTCTGGCTGGACGACGAAATCACCGCCCCCGACCGCGCCTGGACCGCCGTCCACCACCCCGGACCGGCCCTGCTGCACCGGGTGGACCACCGGCACGGGCTGACGGAGGCGGACTTCGGGGCGGTGGGGGAGTGGCTGGCGGGGATCGGTTGCTGAACCAGGGCACGGAGTCGCCGTGCTCGGCGAGTGCCCCCAGGTCGGGGAGCGGGTGAAGCGAAGGCTTGGACCGGCGGAGGGAAACCGAGGATTGACCGGCTCACGCCGGCCGCCGGATGATCGGCAGGGCGATGCCCTTCGGGCCGACGGACGGAGGTGACCCGTGCCGGACTCCCCGGCCACCGCGGTCGCGTTCCTGCGCGACCTGGGAGCCGCCGACCTCGCGCATCCGGGCGGCACCCTCCTCGCGCATCTCCGGCGCGTGGAGCGACAGCTCGCCGAGTGGGGCGCGCGCCCGGCCCTGCGGCTCGCCGGCCTGTGCCACGCCTGCTACGGCACCGACGGCTTTCCCGAGTCCCTGCTGCCGCCCGGCCGACGGGCCGAACTGGCGTCCGTCATCGGTACCGAGGCCGAGGCCCTCGTGTACCTGTACGGCTCCTGCGACCGCGCGGCCACCTATCCGGCGCTCGCCGAGGACGACGGGCTCTTCCAGGACCGGTTCACCGGTCGCGCCCATGTCCCCGGGGCCGGCCCGCGCCGGGACTTCGCCGAGCTGACCGCCGCCAACGAACTCGACCTGGCCCGCCGGGACCCCGCCTTCCGCGGCCGCTGGGGGCCGGAACTGCTCGCTCTCTTCACCCGCGTCCGACCCCTGCTGAGCCCGTCGGCCTGGTCGGCGTGCGAGACGGTGCTGGCCGGCTGACCCGGCCGGCCAGGAAGCCCCGGACGCCCCGTCGCGGGGCTCAACGGCGCTTCACCGCCCGGCCCGCCCCCTCACGCGCCGACGTACTCCGCCAAGTGCTCGCCGGTGAGGGTGGAGCGGGTCTTCACCAGGTCCGCCGGGGTGCCCTCGAAGACCACGCGGCCGCCGTCGTGGCCGGCGCCGGGCCCGAGGTCGACGATCCAGTCGGCATGGGCCATGACCGCCTGGTGGTGTTCCACGACGATCACCGACTTGCCGGAGTCGACCAGGCGGTCCAGGAGGGCGAGGAGCTGTTCCACGTCGGCCAGGTGGAGGCCCGTCGTCGGCTCGTCGAGGACGTAGATCCCGCCCTTGTCGGCCATGTGCGTGGCCAGCTTCAGGCGCTGGCGTTCACCGCCGGAGAGGGTGGTGAGCGGCTGGCCGAGGGTGAGGTAGCCGAGGCCCACGTCGGACATGCGCTCCAGGATCTTGTGCGCGGACGGCGTGCGCGCCTCGCCCGTGGCGAAGAACTCCTCCGCCTCGGTCACCGACATCGCCAGAACCTCCGCGATGTCCCGCCCGCCGAAGGTGTACTCCAGCACCGAGGCCTGGAAGCGTTTGCCCTCGCACTCCTCGCACGTCGTGGCGACACCGGCCATCATCGCCAGGTCGGTGTAGACGACGCCGGCGCCGTTGCAGGTGGGGCAGGCGCCCTCGGAGTTGGCGCTGAACAGCGCCGGCTTCACGCCGTTGGCCTTGGCGAACGCCTTGCGGATCGGCTCCAGCAGACCGGTGTACGTCGCCGGGTTGCTGCGGCGCGAGCCGCGGATCGGGGTCTGGTCGACGGACACGACGTCCGCGCCCGGCGGCATCGACCCGTGCACCAGCGAGCTCTTGCCGGAGCCGGCCACCCCGGTGACGACGCAGAGGACGCCCAGCGGGATGTCGACGTCCACGTTCCGCAGGTTGTGCGTCGTCGCGCCCCTGATCTCCAACGCCCCCGTCGGCTTGCGCACGGTGTCCTTGACCGCCGCCCGGTCGTCCAGGTGCCGGCCGGTCAGCGTGCCGCTGGCGCGCAGGCCCTCCACGGTGCCCTCGAAGCAGACGGTGCCGCCCGCCGTACCGGCGCCGGGGCCGAGGTCGACGACATGGTCGGCGATCGCGATCGCCTCCGGCTTGTGCTCCACGACCAGCACGGTGTTGCCCTTGTCGCGCAGCCGCAGCAGCAGTTCGTTCATCCGCTGGATGTCGTGCGGGTGCAGGCCGATCGTGGGCTCGTCGAACACGTACGTCACGTCGGTGAGGGAGGAGCCGAGGTGGCGGATCATCTTCACGCGCTGGGCCTCGCCGCCCGACAGCGTGCCCGCGGGCCGGTCGAGCGAGAGATAGCCGAGGCCGATCTCCACGAACGAGTCGAGGGTGTGCCGCAGGGAGGCCAGGAGCGGTGCCACCGTCGGCTCATCCAGCCCCCGCACCCACTCGGCCAGGTCGCTGATCTGCATCGCGCAGGCGTCGGCGATGCTCACGCCGTCGATCTTCGAGGAGCGGGCCGCCGCGGTGAGCCGGGTGCCCTCGCACTCGGGGCAGACGGTGAAGGTGACCGCACGCTCCACGAACGCCCGGATGTGCGGCTGCATGCCCTCCTTGTCCTTGGCGAGCATCGACTTCTGGATCCGCGGGATCAGACCCTCGTAGGTCATGTTGATGCCCGCGATCTTCATCCGGGTCGGCTCGCGGTGCAGGAAGTCCTGCAGCTCCCGCTTGGTGAACTCGCGGATCGGCTTGTCCGGGTCGTACAGGCCGGACTCCGTGTAGAGGCGGTAGTTCCATCCGCCCGTCTTGTAGCCGGGGACGGTGAGCGCGCCCTCGTTGAGGGACAGGGAGTCGTCGAAGAGCTGGGTGAGGTCGAGGTCGGTGACCGTGCCCCGGCCCTCGCAGCGCGGGCACATGCCGCCGGTGATGCTGAAGCTGCGCCGCTCCTTCACCTGCTGCCCGCCGCGCTCCACGGTCACCGCGCCGGCACCGCTGATGGAGGCCACGTTGAAGGAGTACGCCTTGGGCGAGCCGATGTGCGGCTTGCCGAGCCGGCTGAACAGGATGCGCAGCATGGCGTTGGCGTCGGTGGCGGTGCCGACGGTGGAGCGGGGGTCGGCGCCCATCCGCTGCTGGTCGACGATGATCGCGGTGGTGAGCCCGTCGAGGACGTCGACCTCGGGGCGCGCGAGCGTCGGCATGAAGCCCTGCACGAACGCGCTGTACGTCTCGTTGATCAGCCGCTGCGACTCCGCGGCGATCGTGTCGAAGACCAGCGAGCTCTTGCCGGAGCCGGACACACCGGTGAACACGGTCAGCCGGCGCTTGGGCAGCTCCACGCTGACGTCCTTGAGGTTGTTCTCCCGGGCGCCGTGCACACGGATCAGGTCGTGGCTGTCGGCTGCGTGCGGTGCGGTGGCGTCGTCCATGGCGGTCACGGTAGCGGGACCGGACCGCCGGGCGCTTCTTCAATCCTGACGACCGTCCCGACGGCCCGGCGAGCCCGATGTCACACCCGGCAGTCCGGTGGTGTCTTCATGGCGAACCGGTCGGCACACGAGTCGTACGACCGGTCGGCACAGGAGTCGTACCGCGTCGCATGAGGAGGACACCATGACGCTCCGCGTCCCGAAGGCCGAGCTCGGCCCCGAGATCACCGAAGTCCTGATCGAGCAGTTCGGCACCGTGCCCGAACCCCTTCAGGCCACGTGGCACAACCCCAAGGTCGCCGAGGCGGCCCAGGAGATGGGGGCCCGGGTGAACGCCTGGGACGTGGCCGACGAGAACCTGAAGTCGTTCGCGCACATGGCGGTGGCCGCGCTGGTCGGCTGCAGCTGGTGCCTGGACGTCAACTACTTCCAGGCGCAGAACAAGAAGCTGGACCTGACCAAGGCCAGCCAGGTGCCGCGCTGGCGGGAGTCGGACGTCTTCACCCCGCTGGAGCGGGACGTGATGGAGTACGCCGAGGCGATGTCGGCCACGCCGCCGACCGTGACCGACGAGCTGTCCGCGTGTCTGCTCGACCGGCTCGGCGCGGCGGCGCTGATCGAGATCACCGCGTCGATCGCCTTCGCCAACTTCGCGACCAGGAACAACACGGCGCTCGGAGTCAGGTCCCAGGGCTTCTCGGACGCCTGCGAGATTCCCCTGGCCGCGCGTTCGGAGCAGCCGGCTTCATGACCGAGGATCCCTTCGTCACCCACCGCAGCCTGCTCTTCACGGTCGCCTACGAGATGCTCGGCTCGGCGGCCGACGCGGAGGACGTGCTGCAGGAGTCCTGGCTGCGGTGGGCCGGCGTCGAGCAGGCCGACGTGCGTGAGCCGCGGGCCTACCTGGTCCGGATCGTCACCCGGCAGGCGCTCAACCGGCTGCGCGCCCTGTCCCGCAGCCGCGAGGAGTACGTCGGCGAATGGCTGCCGGAACCGCTGCTGACCAGCCCCGACGTCGCCGAGGACGTCGAACTCGCGGAGAGCGTGTCGATCGCGATGCTGACGGTCCTGGAAACCCTCGGGCCGACCGAGCGCGCGGTGTTCGTGCTGCGCGAGGTCTTCGAGCTGCCGTACGGGGAGATCGGCGAGGCGGTCGGGAAGACGGCGGCCACGGTGCGGCAGATCGCGCGGCGCGCCCGCGAGCACGTGGCGGCCCGGCGGCCGCGCGTGCGGGTGAGCCGCTCCGAGCAGCAGGCGGTGGTGGAACGTTTCCTTGCCGCACTGCGCACCGGGCGGCTGGGGGAGCTGCTGGAGATCCTGGCGCCGGACGTCGTCATGATCACCGACGGGGGCGGGGTGGTGGCCGCCGCCATACGGCCGTTCCACGGGGCCGGCGTCGTCGCGGACCTGCTCGCGCGCGCACACCTGCGGGTGGAGAGCCTGGAGACGACGGCGGTGTGGCTCAACGGCGCCCCGGCCGGCCGTATCGACCTCGACGGCGAGCCGAGCGCGGTGAGCCTCACGGTGGAGGACGGCCGGATCACCCGGATCCACGTGGTCCGCAACCCCCACAAGCTGACCCGCCTGAACGAGCCGGCCGAACTCGCCCGGTAGCCGTCCGCTCTCCGGCGCGGTCCCGCGTCGTCGGTGCTCAGCCGGCTTGCGGTGCGGGGTGCGAGAAGTCGTATGCCGCCCAGTCGGTGAGCGTGCGATAGCCGAGGCGCTGGTAGAGGGCGTTGCTGGTGGGGTTGGCCAGGTCGGCGAACAGGACGACGTCCCTCGCGCCCGCGGCCAGCGCGGCCCGGCTCACCTCCGCCGTCACGGCACCCGCGTAGCCGCGGCCGCGGAGGTGGGCCGGGGTGTAGACGACGTCCACCTGGATCTGGCCGCCGATCAGCGGGTTCATGCCCGCGACGGAGACGGGGGTGCCGTCCGGGGTCTCCCAGAGCGTGTAGCGCTTGTCGGCGAAGCGGGTGCCGGCCCATGTGCCGGCGTCGATGGAGACGTCTTCCCCGACGGCCTTGGCGAACTCGCCGCACCAGAACATGACCTGCTCGAGGTCCTGCTCGCCCAGGACGCGGCCCCGGCCCGCCGGCATCGGCTCCCGCGGGGTGAGCGTGCCGAGGCGGTACAGACGCAGCCGCGTGTCGCGGAGTTCCGGCGTCGCGCCGGTGCGCCGCTGCCAGGCCTCGGCGAAAGCGCCGGCCGTCACGTGGTCGGCGCTGACGGAGGGGACACAGTGCCCGAGGGCGGCCAGGCGGGCGGCGAGGGAGTCGGCCTGCTCGGGCGTGAGCGGGGAGAGGCCGAAACCACGCGGCGGAAGGCGGTAGAAGGTGGCCTCGACCTCGCCCCCTCGCTCCAGCACACCGAAGACGGGGGCTTCGGCGCCGAACGCCTCCGCCCCACGCGCTCGCACCCTCTCGGCCCAGGTCAACTGCATGACGTGCGGACCGGGTCGCGAGCGCAGGAAGTCCCCGGCCCGGACGAGAAAGCCGTCGACGTCTTCGGTGAGGTACCAGCCATCCGGTCGCATGCTTCATGGTTCCCCGTGCGGCAGAAGCGCCCAACGGTTTTCGGCCAGGGCGAGAACGGACCCGAGGTGTCCCGTCACGAGCCGTCGGGCTTGTGGGCGAGGAAGAAGCCTTGCCGGCCTTGCCGGGGTCTCTCGCTCTCGTCGGCTTCGCGGATGGTCTGGGCGTCCATGACGAGGCCGGCCTTGCTCATCAGGCCGGCGATGTGATCAGGGGACATCCAGTAGACATCGAGCGACACCTCGTGGCCGTATGCGTGGTCCAGGTGCCGACGCCGGTCCCCGACCTTGAACGCCAGCAGTATGTGGCCGCCCGGGGCCAGCACCCGGTGACATTCCGCGAACACGGTCGGCAACGACTCCGGTGGGGTGTGGACGGTCGAGTACCAGGCGACGATGCCGCCGAGACCGTTGTCCTCCAGGTCCAGAGCGGTCATCGATCCCTCTTCGAACCGAAGACCCGGGTGCGTCCGGCGGGCGACCGCGATCATCTCGGGGGAGAGGTCGATGCCGAATGCGTCCACTCCGAGCGAGTGGAGGTGGGCCGTGATGCGGCCGGGGCCGCAGCCGAGGTCGGCGACCGGTCTCGTGCCCGGCGCCTGCACGAGTTCGCAGAACGCGGCGAGCATGGCGCGGTCCAGCGGCTTGGCGTTCAGCTCGTCGCGAGCGAGTCTCTCGTAGTCGACGGCAACGGTGTCGTAGGCCGTCCGAGTCCTGTGCAGGTAGGTCGCTTCGGTCATGGGCCATGACCGTAGCCCCGTGCCTCGACGCCAGGCCCGAGATCGGCAGAACGCACGTAACTCCAGCCAGAAGTCGCCCTCTCCCCCCGCGGACAGACTTTTGCAAGCGGGTGCTTGCAATTGTTAGCGATGGTGGGGCAAGGTGGACGCATGGCATCGCTCAACGTCGGCAATCTCGGTGAGTACCTGCGCGAGCAGCGGCGGAACGCACAGCTGTCGCTGCGGCAACTCGCCGACGCCGCCGGCGTGTCCAATCCCTACCTGAGCCAGATCGAGCGCGGGCTGCGCAAGCCCAGCGCGGAGGTGCTCCAGCAGGTCGCCAAGGCCCTGCGCATCTCCGCCGAGACGCTGTACGTCCGCGCCGGAATCCTCGACGCCGAGCGGGACCGGGATGAAGTGGAGACCAGGTCGGTCATCCTCGCCGATCCCTCGCTCAACGAGCGGCAGAAGCAGGTGCTGCTCCAGATCTACGAGTCCTTCCGGAAAGAGAACGGATTCGGGATCGGCGAGCCCGCCGACGACGAGGGCGGCGCTCAAGACGAGGGCGGCGCTCAAGAAGCGGACACCGACGGACACGATGCCGATGCAGGCCCGCGGCGGACGGCCGGATAACCGGACCAGGGCGCCGGCTCCCACCGCGGACCACACCAACCTCAGCCGAACACGAATCCGGGAGGACCAGATCACGATGGCCATCACCGACGACCTGCGCAAGACCCTCAGCGACCCGACCCCGCTCTACTTCGCCGCCGGCACCGCCGACCTCGCCTTCCAGCAGGCCAAGAAGGTGCCCGCCCTGGTCGAGCAGCTGCGCGCCGAGGCGCCGGCCCGTATCGAGGCCGTACGCAACACCGACCCGAAGGCCGTGCAGGAGAAGGCCGCCGCCCGGGCCAAGGAGGCGCAGGGGAAGGCCGCCGCCCGGGCCAAGGAGGCGCAGGAGAAGGCCGCCGCCCGGGCCAAGGAGGCGCAGGAGACCCTCCAGACGAAGGTCAACGAGTTCTTCGGCACCCTCGACGTCGACCTGAAGAAGCTCGGCGAGCAGGCGCAGGACCTCGCCCTGCGCGGGGTCGGCGTCGCCGCCGAGTACGCCGTCAAGGCCCGCGAGACCTACGAGAAGGTCGCCGAGCACGGCGAGCAGGCCGTGAAGAGCTGGCGCGGCGAGGCCGCCGAGGAGATCGAGGACTTCGCGATCGCCGTCGAGGGCAAGCCCGAGCCGGCCGAGGCCCGGGACGAGCCGCAGCCGGCCGTGGCCGAGCCCGCCGCGGAGGACAAGCCGGTGGCGAAGAAGGCACCGGCCCCCCGCAAGACCACCACCGCGAAGAAGACCACGCCGCCGGCCAAGTGACCGGCAGCGGCGGGATCACGCCGAGATGACAGCGGGCCGGGCACCTTGGGGGTGTCCGGCCCGTTGTACGGGTACGGTTGCTGTACGGAAGACTCGACTCGGGTGGTGGGCATTGTGCTGATGACGGCAGTCGGCGGAGTGATGTGGCTGATCTTCACCGCCATGCTGGCGCTCGCCATCGTGGCGTTCGTGATGGCGGCGATCTTCCGCGAGGACGCGTACCGCGCCGCGAGCAAGCAGAACAAGGGCTTCTGGCTGATCATCCTCGGCATCGCGGTCGCCGTGAACCTCTTCGTGCCCATGCTGTTCCTGCAGCTCGCGGGCCTGGTCGCCACGATCGTCTTCTTCGTGGACGTACGCCCCGCGCTGCAGCAGGTCTCGGGCGGCAAGGGCTTCCGCCGCCGCAGGGGAAGCAGCAGCGACGGTCCTTACGGGCCGTGGAACGGCGGCCGCTAGCCGATTCCGGGCGCGGACACCAACGCAAGGGGCGCGGGGAACCGCGCGAGCAACCCACCCGCGCCCGCACCCGGCGACGGAGAGGCACCGCCTACGGCAAGGCCCCGATCACGGCGCCCGATCCAGCAGCACCACGGCCACGTCGTCGGTCAGCTCCCCACCGTTGAGCTGGCGCACCTCGCTCACCGCCGCCCGCAGCAGCTCCTCCCCCCGCAGACCCGCCGAGAGCTGGCGGCGGATCATCGACACCATCCCGTCCTGACCGAGTCGCTCGCCCCCCTCGCCGACGCGGCCCTCGATCAGACCGTCGGTGTAGAGCATCAGGCTCCACTCGGAACCCAGCTCCACCTGCATCCGGGGCCAGCGGGCGCCGGGGAGCAGGCCGAGGGCGGGGCCGTTGTTGTCGTAGGGCAGCAGGCGGGCCTGCCGGCCGGGGCGGGCGAACAGAGGCGCCGGGTGGCCGGCCAGGCACAGGCCCGCGCGGCGGCCGTCGGGCGCGATGTCCACCGTGCACAGGGTCGCGAAGATCTCCTCGTCGGCCCGCTCGTGCTCCAGCACCTGCTGCAGCGTGCCGAGCAGTTCGTCGCCGCACAGGCCCGCCAGCGTCAGTGCCCGCCAGGCGATGCGCAGCTCCACACCGAGCGCGGCCTCGTCCGGACCGTGGCCGCAGACGTCGCCGATCATGGCGTGCACCGTGCCGTCGGGGGTGCGGACGGCGTCGTAGAAGTCGCCGCCGAGCAGCGCGCGGGAGCGGCCGGGGCGGTAGCGGGCGGCGAAGCGCAGCGAGGAGCCGTCCAGCAGAGGCGTGGGCAGCAGCCCGCGCTCCAGACGGCGGTTCTCCTGCGCGCGCAGCCGGCCCTCGGCCAGCCGCCGCTCGGCCGTGTCGGAACGTTTCCGCTCCACCGCGTACCGGATGGCACGGCTGAGCAGCCGGCCGTCCAGCTCGTCCCGGAAGAGGTAGTCCTGCGCGCCCACGCGCACGGCCTCGGCACCGCGCTCGGCGTCCCCGGAGGCGGTCAGCGCGAGCACGGCATGCCGGGGCGCGAGCCGGAGCACGTGCTTGAGCACGGCCAACTCGTCGTCGGTGTCGCTGCCGCCGGGCGCCGACAGCGCCAGGTCCAGCAGGATGCAGTGGACGTCGTCGGTGAGCAGCCGCTCGGCCTCGGTGAGGTTCCGGGCGGTACGCACACGGATCGGCTTGCCGGCCGAGTCCAGCAGGTCGGGCACGATCGGCGAACCGGCCGGATCGTCCTCGATCAGCAGCAGGGTGAGAGTGGCGCCGGTGCCGTTCGTGGGCATCGCGTCGCGGTGGGCCTCTTCCTTGAGGGGGCCGCCGACGGCGGAGGCGGCCTGCGCCTGACCACTCTCCACGGCCGGGATCGCTCTCTGCCGCGGTACGGGTACGGGCATCGTCTTGGGTTCCTTCCCTCCCCCCGAGGGCACGGCGGCGTCGAGGGTCTCGAAGCCACCGACGGGGACCATAGCGGGTGCTCCCACCCCGATGGAATGGTGTGAGCCGCGCCGCTCCCGCGCAGGCCGCTGTCATATGCCGCTTTCCGTACGACAGTTGGACACGGCCCCCCGGCACGGGGAATGACGAAGCTCACGTCCGGCCGGGGTTTGAACGGGGGTTGGTGGTGGAGTGGGTCACATGGTGCACATCACGGGGCATGGCCGGAGATGACCTGGCTCACGCGTCCGGTCGTACGACCCCCAGGATCGGCATCGACCCGGCGCCCGCGACCGTCACCGTCCGCCCGGGGCGGGGAGCCTGGATGATCGCGCCGTCGCCGACGTAGATGGCCACGTGGCTGGCGTCGTCGAAATAGATGATGAGGTCGCCGGGGCGCATGTCCTTGACGGCGACGTGCTTGAGCTGCTTCCACTGCTCCTGCGAGGTGCGCGGGATGGGGTGGCCGGCCGACGCCCAGGCCTGGGAGGTCAGGCCGGAGCAGTCGTAGGACTTCGGGCCCTCGGCGCCCCACACATAGGGCTTGCCGAGCTGGGCCGTGGCGAACGCGATCGCCTTCTCGCCCTGCGCGGACGCCTTGCCGTGGATCTTCTCGAGTATGCCGGTGTCCAGCCAGTCCGTCTGCGCCTTCAGCGCGGCCTCGGCCTCCAGTCTGGCGAGCCGCTCCCTGTCCTTCTTCTCCAGCTCGGACTCGAGCTTCTCGGCGGCGGCGATCTGCTGCTCGATCCTCTTCTTGGCGGTGGCCTTGGCCTTGCGCTCGCCGTCCAGCTGCGTCCACTGCGCGGCGGCGTCGTCGGCGTACGCCCGCAACTGGTCCTGGGTGCTGGTCAGTTCGCTCATCAGCGACTTCGTCGCCCGCTGGCCCTGGAGCACCAGCCCGGCCCCGTCCAGGACCTGTCCGGGGTCGTCGCTGAGCAGGAACTGGGCGGTGGGCGGGATGCCGCCGGTGCGGTACTGGGCGCGGGCGGCCGCGCCCGCCTGGTCCTTGAGCTTCGCGAGCCTCTGCTGTCCCTCGTCGATCTTCCTGGCCAGCGCGACGATCTGGGCGGACTGCTGCTTAGCCTTCTCCTCGGCCGCGTTGTAGGCGTCGGTGGCGACGGCGGCGTCGTGGTAGAGCTTGTCGAGCTTCTCGCGGACCTGTTCGAGGTCCTTGCTGGGCGGGGGAGTCGGGGATGTGCTCGGCGTGGGTGCCGGGGTGGCGAAGGCCGTGCCGGGCGCCGCCAGCACGGTCACCGCGCAGACCACCGTCACGGCGGCCGAGAGGATGCTGCGCTTGCCCCAGCCCATCACACATGCCCCCAAAGCTGATTTACCGTCAGTAACTTACGATGCTCCGGGGATGGTGTCACGTCACGACACAAAACGACAGAGGTGGGTGTTCCCCCCGAGTTCGCGCCGCTATGACGATCTCCCCGCCGGTGTGACGAACGGCGCACGGAGATCGTTCCGTTCCGGCTTTCCCGAACGGGTGATCCCGAATGGGGCGGTCCGGCCTCGCCGAACGGGTTATCTCAGCCCCAGGGCGCCAAGGCCCCCCACGCCACCGTCACTTCACCCTGCCGCCAGCGCGCCGGGCCGTCGGTCACCGGCCAGTCGGCCGTCAGGTCCCGTACCGCGCGCAGCCAGCGCTGCCGGGCGCCGTAGGAGGCGAAGGGCGCGGCGGCGGCCCAGGCGCGGTCGAAGTCGCGCAGGAAGGCGTGCACCGGCTCGCCGGGGACATTGCGGTGGATGAGCGCCTTCGGCAGCCGCTCGGCGAGGTCGGAGGGCCGCTCCAGCGAGCCCAGCCGGGTGGCGAAGGTGACGGTGCGCGGGCCCTCCGGGCCGAGCGCCACCCACACGTGCCGGCGACCGATCTCGTCGCACGTGCCCTCCACCAGCAGTCCGCCGCGCGAGCCGCCGCCGGCCGGGGCGAGCCGCGCGCACAGCCGCTGCCAGACGGCGGCGACCTCGGCCTCGTCGTACTGGCGCAGCACGTTGGCGGCCCGGATGAGCATCGGCCGCCCGGGCACGGGCACCTCGAATCCGCCGTGCCGGAAGGTCAGACCCTGCCGCTCGTACGCCTTCGCCGCCGCGACCCGCGCGGGTTCGATCTCGATACCGACCACGCGCGTGCGGGGGGCGGTGGTCCGCAGCCGGCCGAGCAGCTCCACGGCGGTCCAGGGGGCGGCGCCATAACCGAGGTCGATGGCCAGCGGTGTCTCGGCGCGGCGCAGTTCGGTGCCGTGGGTCGCCGCTATCCAGCGGTCCATGCGGCGGAGCCGGTTGGGGTTCGTCGTCCCGCGCGTCACCGTTCCCACGGGGCGGGCGGCTGCGCGGGCTTTCATGCCTACGAGGGTAAGCGGGGGCGCGCCCCGGAAAACGGCTGCCGGGCCGGCAGCGCATCGAACGGTTGCTCGATCGAGGGTAATGATTGGGTAAAGCTGCTTGATCGGGAAATGGCCCGGCCGCCGCCTCTGTTGCACCTCCTTGGAGGGCGAGGTCGGTCCTCCGTCCGGCATGCCCGCAGCAAGGAGAGGACCGCCAGGTGAGCCAGTACGTCAGCAGGCTCGGGCGACGCTCCCCGTCGGCCGCGTCACGGCTACGACTGCACCGCAGGCCCCGCCGCGTCGCCATGCTCTCCGTCCACACCTCGCCGCTCCACCAGCCCGGCACCGGCGACGCCGGCGGCATGAACGTCTACATCGTGGAGCTGGCCCAGCGGCTCGCCGCCATCAACATCGAGGTCGAGATCTTCACCCGGGCCACGTCGGGCGGACTGCCGCCCACGGTCGAGCTGGCCCCCGGCGTCCTCGTCCGGCACGTCGACGCCGGCCCCTACGAGGGCCTCGCGAAGGAGGACCTGCCGGCCCAGCTGTGCGCCTTCACACACGGTGTGATGCAGGCCTGGGCCGGTCACCGCCCCGGCTACTACGACCTCGTCCACTCCCACTACTGGCTCTCCGGCCACGTCGGCTGGCTCGCCGCCCAGCGCTGGGGCGTGCCCCTGGTGCACGCCATGCACACCATGGCCAAGGTCAAGAACGCCAACCTGGCCGACGGCGACACGCCCGAGCCCGCCGCCCGCGTCATCGGCGAGACCCAGATCGTGGCCGCCGCCGACCGGCTCATCGCCAACACGGCCGAGGAGGCCGACGAGCTGGTACGGCACTACTGCGCCGACCCCGCGAAGGTCGCCGTCGTCCACCCGGGCGTCAACCTCGACCGCTTCCGCCCCGCCGACGGCCGCGCCGCCGCCCGCGCCCGGCTCGGCCTCCCGCAGGACGCCCTGATCCCGCTCTTCGCCGGCCGCATACAGCCCCTGAAGGCCCCGGACGTGCTGCTGCGCGCGGTGGCGGTGCTGCTGGACGAGCGCCCGGAACTCCGCTCCCGCATCCTGGTCCCGGTCGTCGGCGGACCGAGCGGCAGCGGGCTCGCCAAGCCGGAGGGGCTGCAGAAGCTCGCCGCCCGGCTCGGCATCGCGGACGTCGTACGGTTCCACCCGCCGGTCGGGCAGGAACAGCTCGCGGACTGGTTCCGGGCCGCTTCCGTGCTTGTCATGCCGTCCTACAGCGAGTCCTTCGGGCTGGTCGCCATAGAGGCGCAGGCGGCCGGTACGCCGGTGCTCGCGGCCTCGGTCGGCGGACTGCCGGTGGCCGTGTGCGACGGCGAGACCGGCTTCCTGGTCCACGGCCACCATCCCGCCGACTACGCGCGCGTGCTGCGCCGTTTCGTCGACGAGCCGTCCCTCCCGGCGAGCATGGGCCGGGCCGCCGCCCGGCACGCGCAGTCCTTCGGCTGGGACCGGGCGGCCGCCGAGACCGCGGACGTCTACACGGCCGCGACCCAGTCCCACCGCCGTCGCGTACGCTCCCACCATGGGTGACGTCGAGAAGGCCAGGCAGGTCCTGGAAGGTGTCCTGAAGGACGCCGAACTGGAGTGGGAGAGCCCCGAGCCCGGAAACTACGTGGTCAAGCTCCCCGGCACCCGCAAGCTGTCCACGACGGTCTCCTTCCTCGTCGGCCGCCACTCCCTCTCCCTCAACGCCTTCGTCGTCCGCCACCCCGACGAGAACGAGGCGGGCGTCCACCGCTGGCTGCTGGAGCGCAACCTCAAGCTGTACGGCGTGAGTTACGCCGTCGACCGCCTCGGCGACGTCTACGTCACCGCCCGCCTGCCCCTCGCCTCGGTCACCCCCGACGAGATCGACCGCCTCCTCGGCCAGGTCCTGGAGGCGGCCGACGGCGCCTTCAACACCCTCCTGGAGCTGGGCTTCGCCTCCTCCATCCGCAAGGAGTACGCCTGGCGGGTGTCCCGGGGCGAGTCCACGCGCAACCTGGACGCGTTCAGGCATCTGATCGAACGCCCGGCGGACTGACTTCCGTACGACCTCTTCCCTGCCCGACAGTGGCAGTGGCATGCTCACGGCCGACGCAATTCTGAACGTCATTCATATAGATGAATATGAAGGGGTGGGTGGACATGAGCAGCACGCACCTCACGCGACGGACCCTGCTGGCCGGTGCCACGGCCGTGGCGCTCGGCGCGACCGCGATCGGGACGACGGTCAAGGCGGCGGCCGCCGAACAGGCCCAAGTGCCCGACATCTGGCATGAGTTCGGCCGGTCTCCCTTCACCCACCCCCAGATCCCCTACGTCGGCCGGGCCGGCTGCCGAGGTGGAGCCGCCTGCTTCCCCCGCCCCCGCCACTTCGCCGACGTCACCGAGTACGGCGCCGTACCCGACGGCACCACCGACTGTGCCCCCGCGATCAACCGTGCCATCGCCGCCGCCGGAAGGGCCGGCGGTGGCACGGTCACCATCCCGCCCGGCACCTTCCGCATCGACGGCCTGATCCACATCGGCGACTCGGGTGTCGTGCTGTGCGGCGCCGGCAGCGGCCGTACCACCCTCCACGCGACGAAGTCCCTCACCGAACTGATCGGCGTCTACGGCTCCCGCTACGGCGGCGACAAGTCGGCGTGGTCCTGGGCGGGCGGTCTCATCTGGCTGGCGCCGAGGGCCCGTTGGGACTCCCTGGTCGCCGTCGTCCGGTCCCGCGCCTGGCCCTTCGAGGGCTGGACCGGCAACAAGCGTGACGAGTGGACGCCGCTGACGGCGGTGGAACCGGCCCGGCAGGGCTCGTGGACGATCACCGTCGCCGATCCGGAAGGGCTGCACCCCGGCCGTCTCGTCCTCCTCCGCCTCGCGGACGACCCCGCGCACACCCTGCTCCAGCACATGGCGGGCGGCGGCCCGGGCCCGGCGTCGTACTCCTGGGACGACAAGACCAAGCTGCTGTCGTACGTCCCCTACGAGTGGCCGGTGCGCATCGCCCGCGTCCGGGGCCGCCGGGTCACCCTCGAACGCCCCCTGCCGCTCGACGTACGCCCCGAGTGGAACCCGCAACTGACCACGCACGTCACCGAGCTGACCGGGTCCGGCGTCGAGGGCCTGACCCTGGAGGCGGTCGAGACCCCGCAGTCCCCGCATCTGCTCGACAAGGGCTACAACGGCGTGGCCTTGCAGTGCGCGTACGACTGCTGGGTGGACGACGTCACGGTGACGAACGTCGACAACGGCTTCGGCCTGGTCGCCGCCTCCGCCTGCACCCTGCGCCGCACCCGGGTCGCCGGCCGCGGCTCGCACCACCCGTACTTCTGCCGCGAGGGCTCCCACGACAACCTGATCGAGGACTTCACCATCGAACAGCGCACGGTCCCGGCCCCCGCCGAACACCCAGCTCCACGGCATCAACGTCGAAGGGCTGTCCTCGTACAACGTCTGGTCGCGCGGCGAGATGCGGATGGGCACCTTCGACAGCCACCGCGGCCTGCCCTTCGCCAACGTCCGCACGGACATCACGGTGAACAACAACGGCCGGCACGGCGGAGACGCCAACGCGGGCCCGCTCTTCGGCGCCCGCTTCACCCACTGGAACATCAGGGTCACCAACGGCCGCGCCGGCCTGATGAAGATCGACGGACTCGCGCCCCGCTCCGCGACGGTCGGCGTCAACGAGGTCACCGAGTTCGACCAGATCGACGTCCCCGACTTCACCGGCGATCTGCACGCGCGCCTGGAGCTGTACGGCACCACGGACGCCGTACGACCGCGCAATCTGTACGACGCGCAGCGGGACCTCTAGACGAGTCTTTCCGAATGCCTGCGGGCGCGAGGAGAGGGTGTCCATGATCGTTTGTGACGACGAACCTGGACACCCTCGTGACCGCACTCTACGTAAAGATCGATGACGAG
>NZ_JBITGJ010000033.1:0-87902 GCF_044456925.1 Streptomyces sp. NPDC050743 | reverse complement strand
CTGACGGCGATCCGGCTATCCCTGCCCTGCTCCGCAGGAGTCCGATTCCTCCCCGGCCTGAAGGCCGGGGCATCCTCGGAGGAACCCGGTGAACGGGCCGCACGGGCGGCACCCGTCGGTGAGCGTTGCCTCGCCGGATCAGGCGGTGCGGCCGGTCGGGCCTGGGTCGTTGGGGTGCGGCTGCAGGGCGGTGACCACCGCGGTCATCCAGGGCCACAGGGGCAGGGTTGCGAGCACCTTCTTGCGCAGATCCGCCTCGTCGTCGGCGCGCCAGACACCGATGCTGCGGAGTTCGCCCACCGGGCGCCACAGCCGGACCAAGTGGCCTGCGGAGGCGAGCTCCTTCGCCCGGACCGCCTCGGCGGCGCGGCGCCGGCCGACCTCGGCGGGGTCCGTGCCCTCGGGCACGGTGGTGGTGAGCTCGACCAGGAACTCGTTCATGGCTCATTCCTCTCTCGAATCTGTGGGGGGACGGGGCACCACGCCGCCGAGGGCGGTGGCGCCGCCCGTCGGGGCCACCGGGGCGGCCCCGACAGGCCCCGCGTCCAGCGGGTTGATCAGGCGGCGACCTTGAGCGAAGCGGCGATCTTCACAGCGCGCTCGGCCTGGATGCGGGCGGCGGTGCGGGTGGTGTCGTCCACGGGGTTGTTGCCCTGGGCATCGACGTGCGAGGTGCCGTAGGGGTTGCCGTCGGTGAACTTGGCGGGGTCGGTGAAGCCGGGGCTGACGGTGATGCCGCTGAAGTGGTGGATGGAGTTGTAGAGGGCCAGCAGGGTCGACTCCTGGCCGGCGTGGGCGGTGGCGCTGGAAACGAAGCCGCTGTAGACCTTGTCGGCCAGCTTGCCCTGGGCCCAGAGGCCGCCGAGGGTGTCGATGAACTGCTTGAGCTGAGAGGAGACGTTGCCGAAGCGCGTGGGGGTGCCGAAGAGTACGGCGTCGGCCCACTCGATGTCCTCGGGGGTCGCCTCGGGGATGTCCGCGGTGGCGGCGTGGTTGGCGGCCCACGCGGGGTTGGAGTCGATGGCCGCCTGGGGGGCGAGCTCGGCGACCTTGAGCAGGCGGACCTCGGCGCCGGCCTTGACGCCCGAGTCGCGGAGCTCCTTGGCGATCTCGGTGATCGTGCCGGTGGACGAGTAGTAGACGACGGCGAGCTTGACGGGGGTGGCCATGGGGGTTCTCCAGAGTGCCGGTAGGGGTGGTCGTCAGCACGACCGGTCCGTGAATAGTAGACCGGTCGGCTAGTTTCGGCTACAGATGATCGGCACAGGCGTGCATTTTCGTGGGGTTTCTGCGGGCGAATACCGGTTGGTCACTCGGCCGCCCGGGCCACGGCGGCGTCGGGGGAGGCCAGTCGGCGGTCGGGGGCGGGGTCCGGTCGCCGGGCCGCCTGACCCTGCGTCGGCATGTGGTGCGGGAATCCGATACGGAGGACCAGGGCGGCGAGCGCGGCGGTCAGGACGACGGCGGCGGCCAGGATCAGGGCCTGGTGGTAGCCGTGGTGGAGCAAGGGGGCGGCGACCAGTGGGCCGAGGATCTGGCCGACCGAGTATCCGGCGGTCAGCAGCGCCACGGCGCGCGGGAACCGCAGGTGCGCGCCGGCCGCGAGGGCCAGTGTGCTCACGCCGATGAAGGTCGACCCGAAGAGCACCGCGGAGATCAGTGCGGCCGCGACCCCGCCCACCAGCGCGGGCAGGGCGATGCCCACGGCCTGCACGCCGAGCGCGGCGAGCAGCAGGTCGGGGCGGGACCATCGGCGTCCCAGAGCGGCCCACAGCGCCGAGGACGGAACGGCCGCCAGCCCCACCAGCACCCAGGCGCCGCTGCCGATCCAGCCGGGCGAGGTCTGCTCGATGGCCGCGACCAGGAAGGTGCCGGCGATGATGTAGCCGATGCCCTCCAAGGTGTAGGACGCGAACAGGGTGCTGAACCAGCGATGGGTGCGCGGCCCGGACTTGTTCCCGCGCGTTCCCGCCGCGGACGGAGCCGACCGGGGGGCGGGCTCGGGTCGCAGGCCCCAGGCGACGAGGGTGAGTGCGGCCGCAAGGGCTGCGGAGGCCCACCACGCGGCCCGCCAGGTGCCGACCGTACGCAGCACCAGGACGAGCAGGCCCGACAGGGCGATCCCGGCGCCCACTCCGCCGAACGCCCAGCCGGGCAGGTGGGCCGGGTGGTCGCGCAGATGGCTGAGCAGCGAACTGGCCGCGATGACGAAGATCAGCGCGCTGAAGACTCCCGCGCCCAGCCTGAGCAGCACCCACACGGTGGTGGAGTGGGCCAGCGGCATGGCGGCCAGCGAGGCGACCAGCGCCAGGAGGCTGCCGCGCAGCACGGCCGCGGAACGCACCAGCCGCGGCAGGAAGGTTCCGGCGAGAGCACCGACCAGGTATCCGACGTAGTTGGCGGTGGCCAGGTTCGCCCCTGCCCCGGCCGACAGGCCGGCCTGTGCGTGCATCAGCGGGAGGATCGGGGTGTAGACGAAGCGGCCCACACCCATGCCGGTCGCCAGCGCGGCCGCAGCCCGCGCGACGTGGCCCCAGGGCGAACGGGTCCCGCCTTTCGCGGTGGCAGCCGGGTCTCGCGGATGGGTTGCGGTCATGCGGTCAACCTCGGGGGATGCTCGATGGATCGGTCGGAACAGCGGGGGCCGGCGAAGTCGCGCGAGGCGGTCACCGACTGCGGGCCGCTGCCCGGGGCTTCGTGATGACGCGCCGTCGGTTTCCCATGGGCCCAGACTGCGCCCACCGCCTGGGCGGACTCCAGGACCGGCTTCCTCCGCGCTGGGAGCCTCGGTCTCCCAGGGCTGCCGAAGCCTCCGGCGGGGCCGCCGCGCCGGACAGCTCCCTGGGGCGCGGCAGGATGCCGCGCCCTTGTGGCGGTGGGGTGCCGGTTGGTGCCGGCGTTCAGTAGCGGGCGCCGACGGGGGCCGGGAGGGCGTCGAGGTCGGCGAGGGAGGCCGGAGGAAGCTGGACCTCCGCGCCGCCGGCGTTGTCGGCGTCGGGTCCGTGGGTGCTCAGGGTGGTGGTACGCATGCTGTGTTCTGCCTTCGTGTCGGAGCGGGATGTCGTGACCGGCACGCTGATTGGCCGACCGGTCGACTACTCGTACGCAGGGGGGCGGGCAGAGGGAGTCAAAGGTCAGGAGCGCTTGGGCCGAGACCTGTTTCCTCGTCTGTGAGAGGCCCGGACTCCCAGCGCACGTCGGCGCCGCACGCTTACCGCTTGTACGGATCGTCGTCCGGAAGCCAGGCGTCGGGGTCGTGGATGCCGAGGTCGCCGACGCCGTCCGTCAGCGCGTCGACCGTGTTCAGTACGGCCGTACGCGCCTCGCTGCGCCGCCACACCAGCGACCAGGTCCAGTAGACCTTGGGTCCGACCACGGGACGCGCGACCAGTCCGGGCGGCAGCGGAGTGGACTGGCCCTTCGGTGAGTTGAGAATCGGCCGGCGCGATCGGCGCACATGATCGAAGAACGCCGGCCCTGTGACGCCCCCGTCGGAGATGTGCGCCGCGTGCGCGCCGGTGTCGTGGACCAGCTGCTGGGCGTAGGCGTTCCAGGAGGGCCATGTGGTGGCGTCGGCGTCCAGAAGGACGGCGATGTCCCGGGCACGGACCTCATCCGCCTCCTGGCCGACGGAGACCGCGTACAGGCGGTCGGCGCCGATGAGCCGGGAGCTCAGATCCTTCGCGTCCAGGTCTTCGCGGCGGACCCAGCACACCGCGAGGTCGAGGCTGCCCTCGGCGACCCGGGCGGCTTGCGTGTGCGAGGGCGCGACCCAGGGATCGACATGCACATGCGCCGCGGTCGAAGCCCGCGCGGTGAGGTCCGGGGGCAGCCAGCTGACATAGCCGAGCCGGACCGGCGCCGAGCCGGCCATCCTCGCCGCCCGCCGGCGCAGGTCGTCGGCGCTGTCCAGAAGGGCGCGGGCGTGCGGGAGGAGCGCTGCTCCGGCCGGTGTGAGGGCGACCGAGCGGCGGTCCCGGTCGAACAGGCGCACCCCGAGGTCGCGTTCCAGCGCCTTGATCTGCTGGGACAGGGAAGGGCCGGCGATCAGGAGCCGGCCTGCGGCCCGACCGAAGTTCAGCTCCTCGGCGACCGCGAGGAAATACCGCAACTGGCGCAATTCCACCCTCGCCATGCTACGCGCGCTGAGAGGGCGAACCTACCAGTGCGCCTTGGCTGCCCGAGCCGTCACCCTCTCTTACGGCGACAATGGGCACAGACGCCTCTGGACCACGAGCGTTCCGAGACGTGTTTCCTCCCATCTGAGAGGTGCGGGCTCCTATCGCAGGTCGGAGGCCTGACGCGGGATCCGCGGCCGGAAGCGTCCCGGAAGATAGTCGACCGGTCTACTGGTTCACTGTGACGACCGGCCGAGAGAGTCGGTCCCGACAATCACTCGCAAAGAAGGTCATGATGAGCGTTTCTGCCCAGAAGGTCGTTGTCATCACCGGTGCGTCGCAGGGCATAGGCGCCGGGCTGGTGGATGCCTACCGCAAGCTCGGTTACGCCGTCGTCGCCACCTCGCGCGGCATCGCCGCCTCCGAGGATCCGAACGTCCTCACCGTTCAGGGCGACATCGCCGACCCGGCGACCGCCGAGCGTGTCATCGCCGCCGGGCTCGAGCGCTTCGGTCGCATCGACAGCCTGGTCAACAACGCCGGCATCTTCGTCGCCAAGCCCTTCACCGAGTACACGCGGGAGGACTACGACACGGTCACCGGCGTGAATCTGACCGGGTTCTTCCGGATCACCCAGCTCGCGATCGAGCAGATGCTCCGCCAGGGCGGCGGACACGTCGTCCAGATCACCACCAGCCTGGTCGACCACGCCTATTCCGCGGTCCCCTCGGTCCTGGCCTCCCTCACCAAGGGCGGCCTGCAGTCCGCCACCAAGTCCCTGGCCATCGAGTACGCCGCCCGAGGCGTCCGCAGCAACGCCGTCGCGCTCGGCATCATCCAGACTCCCATGCACGCGGAGGGGGCCCACGAGACGCTCGCCGCTCTGCACCCGGTGGGGCGGATGGGCGAGATCGGAGACGTCGTCGACGCGGTCGTCTACCTCGAGAACGCGCCGTTCGTCACCGGAGAGATCCTCCACGTCGACGGCGGCCAGAGCGCCGGCCACTGACGCGTCCTCCCCGGGCGCCGTACCAGACGCCCGGGAGCCACGGCGCCTCGGACTAGACGACCGGTCGTACACTTGCCCTCATGGGACGCACCAGTGATGCGAGGGAGAAGATTCTCACCGCCGCGCAGTCGCTCATCGAGCTGCGTGGCTACTCGGCGCTGGGTGTCGCCGAGATCTGCAAGGCCGCCGGCGTGCCCAAGGGGAGCTTCTACTACTTCTTCGAGTCCAAGGAGTCCCTCGCCCTGGCCGTCCTCGACGAGCACTGGGAGGCCCAGCGCAGTGACTGGGCCCGGGTGCTGCGGGGCGAGGGGGAGCCCCTGTCGCGGCTGCGCCGGCTGTTCGAGGAGACCGAGGCCGGCCTGCGGGCGGGGCAGCAGAGCTGCGGAACCGTCTCCGGATGCATGTTCGGCAACCTCACCCTGGAGCTGAGCAACCAGACCGAGCCCATCCGCGAGCGCCTGCAGCAGATCTTCGGCGCCCAGGTGGAGATGGTCGAGAAGGTCATCGCCGAGGCCCGGGAGCGTGGGGAGGTCACCGTCGGCGACACCCATGAGGCCGCCCGGTCGATCGTCGCCCAGCTGGAGGGCCAGGTGCTGTTCGCCAAGCTCTACAACAACACCCAGCACCTGCAAGCCCTGTGGGAGAACTGCCTGTCGCTGCTCTCCGCGCGCCCGGACACGGCCGCCGTCGGTCCCTGACCGCACGGTCGGCGCGCCCTTCGCCGCCTGCCGGATCATGTTCTTCTCCAACGGCGAGGAAAACGCGGCCGGTTGTCTCGTCGGACTCGCCGCAGGTGGAATGGCACGTCGGCGCGCGTCCGCGGGCGTCGGCTGGGATCCTGGCTCCATGGCCATCGATGTGACGGTACGGCGTGTGATCCCGCTACCGCCCGGGCAGGTGGCCGCCTACGCCATGGACTGGCGCCACGACGCCGAGTGGACCCAAGGGATCCGCACGGCCGAGCTGACCCGGCCGGCGGACGGCGGCGGGTTCGGCGTGGGCGCCGAGGTCACGCGTACGGCGTACTTCCTCACCCGGCGCATCCACTATGTCCTGCGCGTGGCGGCCTATGAGCCGCCGCGGCTGCTCGACATGACCTCCGTCGCCGGCCCGATGCCGATGCATGTCACCTACTCCTTCGAGCCCCACCCGCGCGGCACCCTGGCCCGCATCCGTGTCCGAGGAGGACCCGGCGGCCTCTGCCGTCTCGCGGCTCCCCTGCTCGCCCGCCAGGTCCGCGCCAGCCTCACCAAGGACCTGCGCGACCTCGAGCGCCGGCTCAACGGGCGGGAAGGGGACGCGTGATGGCGTACGACGAAGGGCTGGCCGAGCGCATCCGGGAGCGGCTGGGTACGGACCCTGGGATCACCGAGAAGCGGATGTTCGGTGGCATCGGGTTCCTCCACCGCGGCAACATGGCCGTCGGCGTGACCGGCGACGACCTCATCGTCCGGGTCGGCTCCGAAGCCATGGACGCGGCTCTGGCCCGGCCGGGTTCGCGGACCTTCGACATGACCGGTCGCCCGATGCGCGGCTGGGTCGTGGTCGCGGGCTCCGCTGTCACGGAGGACGACGTGCTCGGCCGGTGGATCGGTGAGGGCCACGCCTTCGCGGCGAGTCTGCCGCCGAAGTAGAGGCACGCCGTCGCAGGGGATCCGCGGCCGGACCGGCCACTCGCAGGATCATCGGGCAGGGGCACGCCTACCGGTGCTCGGGGTTCTCGTAGTCGCGTCGGCAGCCGGCGTCCCATGCGGTGCGCTGGTTGCCGTAGGCGGGAATGCCGCCCAGGTCCTTCAAGGCACGGGCGAGGTGGAGCAGATTCCAGGTCATGAAGGTGGTGTTGCGGTTGGTGAAGTCGTTCTCCGGGCCGCCCGAGCCGGGGTCGAGATAGGAGGGGCCGGGGCCCGCCTCGCCGATCCATCCGGCGTCCGCCTGGGGAGGGATGGTGTAACCCAGGTGCTGCAGGCTGTAGAGGACGTTCATGGCGCAGTGCTTGACGCCGTCCTCGTTGCCGGTGATCAGACAGCCGCCCACGCGGCCGTAGTACGCGTACTGGCCCGCCTCGTTGAGCAGGCTGGAGCACGCATAGAGGCGCTCGATCACCTGCTTCATCACGGAGCTGTTGTCGCCGAGCCAGATGGGCCCGGCGAGCACCAGGATGTCGGCCGCCAGGACCTGCCGGTACAGGTCCGGCCAGGCGTCCGTCTCCCAGCCGTGCTCCCGCATGTCGGGCCAGACCCCCGTGGCGATGGCATGGTCCACCGCGCGTACGACGTCGACGTGCACCCCCTGCGCGTCCATGATGGCGGTGCAGCGCTCGACCAGGCCCTGGGTGTTGCTGGTCTCCGGCGAGCGCTTGAGGGTGCAGTTGATCACCAGGGCCCGCAGGTCGTCGTACCGGGCTGGCGGTGTCTCGGCGGCGGGCGACGAAGCGGTCACACGGTCCTCCCAGAGCATTGCCGGCGCCCCGTGCGCGGCGACTCGTCCTACCCCTCCCCAGCGTGCGGGCGCGCCGCGGCGGCCGCCACCACAACGCCTCCGAATGGCCCCGGCGGCACGGGTCGAGAAAACGCGGCAGGCCGCACGGGGAAACGTGGCGGGGCCCGGGAGTCGTATCCAGCTCCCGGGCCCCTGGGGTTGCCACCCAATTGCGCACGCCGGCGGCGTTTAAGAGGACGGATCAGTCATCATGCCGTCGTGTTCTTCCTTTGAACTACCGCAGCACGTCAGAGCTGCAGGCGAGATTCGAACTCGCATCCGACGGCGTCAGCCCGGCCTCGGTCGATCCGGCGATCGGCGGCGATGCTGAGACTGGAGCGAGAGTCTGAGATTGACCGCGGCTGCCTCTGCCATGTTGGGCTACCCCGGCTCGTCGCACGTACTGTGCCGGGGGAAGGACTCGAACCTTCACTGTCACCGTGTCTTCAGGCTGAACTTCAGTGTCAGCTTGCGCTCATCACGCGGACCAGGCCTCAATCCGGCCCGCGCCTGTTGCGCACCCCCGCGCTCGCACGCGGGGGCGATTGTGGATGCCACCCGTGGCCGGCGTCAGCCGAGCAGGTAGCCGAACACCGCGGCGCCGACCCGCTGGTCGGTGACCTCGGCGCCGTTGGCCTCCTCGCGGGCGAACTTCACCGCCTGCTGGAGCTTCTCGACGCGCTCCACCAGCTCGTTCACCCGCCGCGCCGGGAGCGCTCCGGAGAACTTCACGGTCGTCCAGTACCCGATGGGCACGTCCTCGTAGTACACCTCGACCTGCGCCGGGTGCTTGTCGGTGGCCTCCGCCTTGACATGGTTGCGCGGCACCTTCTTGGTGCGGATCGTGCGCACCGCGTCCGTCTTCCACCAGTCCGTGGACGGGTCGTGCGACCAGGACTCGGCGGCATCGAGGGTGGGGAGCTTCCTGACGAACGTGTGCAGGTCGGTGAGCTGCTTCTCCAGGAAGAGGAGATAGCTGACCGGGACGTCGGTGAGGATCGTCCGGCCGTCGACCGTGACGTCCGCGCGGGCGGTGCAGTTCGCCCAGTCCTTGGTGGCGGTCACGTCGAAGAGCCGGGTGAGCGACGCGGACATCTCCCGCAACACGTCCTCCGCCTGCACCTGTACCCGCGTGGACTCCGGCGGCAGCTGCTCGCCCTCCTCGTCCTTCGGCTGGTACGTACGCGAGATACCGGCCAGCAGTGCCGGCTTCTGCACCTTGTGGTGCGCCGCGGTGATGTCCTGGAGCGACTTGCTCTTGACACCCTTCTCGACAGCGATGATCTGGTTCAGCTTCGCCACTTCGGGTCCCCCTTCGAACAGGCAGGAACGTACCTGACCGGCCCGAAGGCGCGCACTTCCTTTTCGCACGGCGGGAGGGGTGGACCCGACGAGCCGGCCAGACATGAACCTGCGGCCGACCGTGGACCGCACCGCCGACTGGCGAGGCAGCGGCGGCCCGTCCGCTACGTCCCCGCATCCTGTGACGGCCCACCACGCGCGCCGCCGACGGCACCGGGCCGCTCGTCGTCCGCGCGCGCGTGGTGGGGAAGGCCGGGCTCAGTCCGGCGTGCCGCGCCTGTCGCCCGAGCCCGGCCGCCCACTCTGGCGTACGGCCTCGAGGGCGATGTACAGCTCGGCGGAGGCCTCCGCGTCGGTGGTGCGGCGGCCGGTCAGCTCGGCGATGCGGTTGAGGCGGTACAGGACCGTGTTGCGGTGGCAGTGCAGGCGGCCGGCCGCCGCCGTCGTCGACCCGCCGCAGGCGAACCAGGCGTGCAGGGTCTCCAGCAGGGTCACCTGTTCCTGCGGGGGCAGGGAGAGAAGCCGGCCGAGGACCGCCCGGGCGACCTCCTGCGCCATGTCGGGGGCGGCGGCCGCCAGGAGCGACACCGGCGCGCTGCCGTAGAGATGGGTGCCGCCCGTGTCGTGCGGCAGGCACTGCACGGCGAGTTGGGCCTGCCGCCAGGCCGCCGGGGCGTTCACGGGCGAGGTGAAGGCGCGGCTGACCCCGACCCGGGACAGCGCGATGTCGGACAGGCGGTCGACCGCATGCGCGACTGCCTGCTCGTTGGGGAGGGACAGCAGGCCCACCCAGGCGCCTATCGGCTGGATCCACTCGGAGCCGATTCCGGCGGCACCCAGCCGGCTTCGCACGCTGGGCAGGGGCTCGACCCCGTCGTGGACCTCGGCGCAGACCACCAGGAAGGGGCCCTGCCGGTCGAGGTCCAGGACCCGCGCGATCTCCCAGGCGCTCGCGCTGGTACCCGCCCTGCCGTCCAGCAGGGTGGTGAGCATCATGCTCCGGGCCGTGGTGTCCCGACGCGACTGTTCCTCGACGGCGGCCCGGTAGGCGTCGGCGGCCGCACTGGAGTAGTCGTCGATGGCCGCCCAGATGTCGGAGGCCATGTGCAGCAGCTGGACGGTGCTCTCCTCGTCCACGGCGGTCGCGAGCAGCCGGTCCCAGACGAAACGGCCGGCCAGCCGGTAGGCGTGCAGCAGTGCGGCCAGCGGGACGCCCTGTGCCGCCTTCAGCCGTCCGGCGGCGCGGGGCGCCTGAAGCGTCGTGGGCCGCCCCTGCAGCGCCGCGAACATCGTGGTCAGGTTGTCGCGCACCACGGTGCGCAACTGGTCCCGGACGAGCGGCGTGCTCTCGGCGTACGAGTGCTCGCCTCCGAGGATCTCGTCGGTGAGGTCCTCCGCGAGCCGGTCCACCTCGGTCAGCAGGCGGCCGACCAGTTCGACGATCCGGTCGGCGGCCATCGGCTGCGTCGTCACGGGCGCAGTGTAGTCCGGCGGGACTGTGCGCCGGCACAGCCCCGCGTCGCCTTTTCCCGCCCCCCGCCTATGGCCGAAACCCGTTCCGAGCGGTGGAATCACCGGCGGCGTGTCTCACCGTACTCAAGCGGATCGGGCATGTGCACAAGTCGTGGCGGATCGAAGGAGATCGCATGGACAACTGGGGGCACGCACCCGGTACGGCCGGGATGGGGCGCCGGAGATTCCTCGGGTACGTGCTGGCCGCCTCGACCCTGACCGTGGCCGCCGAACTCGGTGAGGCCGTGCTCGCACCCGAGGAGGCGGCGGCCGTCGTCCCCTCCGTGCCGGGTCCGGCGGAGATCTACGACCTCAACGACATGCTCACCGACGCGGCACTGCCGACGGCGAACCTGATCACGATCCGGATCGACAGCGACGGCACGGCCTCCTTCGGGCTGCCCCGGGCGGAGGTCGGGCAGGGCATCACGACGTCCAGCGCCATGCTGATCGCCGAGGAACTGGACCTGCCGCTGGATCGGGTCCGGGTCACGCTCGCGGACGCGCGCCCGGAGTTGCTGTTCAACCAGCTCACCGGTGGCTCCAACACCACCATCTCGACGTTCACACCGATCCGGGTCGCCGCCGCGGTGGCCCGGGGCCGGTTGTTGCGGGCGGCGGCCCTGGAGCTGGGGGAGGCCCTGGGCACCCTGACCGCCAAGGCCGGGGTCATCACCTCCTCGGCCACCGGACGCAGTCTCACCTACGGTGAACTCGCCGAGAAGGCGGCTGCGGTGACCTCCAGTCAGGTGTCGGTCGCCCTCAAGGAGGCCGCGGAGTTCGCCGTCATCGGCACCGCGCAGCGACGCATCGACGCGCGGGACGCGGTGACCGGACGCAAGAAGTTCGCCATGGACCTGCACATCCCCGACGCCCTGCCGACGATGGTGTGCCGGCCGCCGACGATCAACGGCACTGTGCGCTCGGTGGACAACCCGGCCGAGGTGCGGGCGATGCCCGGCATCACGGACGTCGTGGCCGTCTCCACCGGAGTCGCCGTCCGGGGCCGTACGTTCGGTCAGTGCATCGACGCCGTGCGCGCGCTGAAGGTCACCTGGGGCCCCGGAACGGCCGACGCGCACAGCGACGACACCGTCCGCGACGAACTCCGCGAGGCCGAACTCCCGCTTCCCGCCCTGGGCTTGCTGACGAAGTCGGTCGACGCCCGGTTCACCTTCCACTTCGCGAGCAACAGCGCGCTGGAGACCAACTGCGCCATCGCCGACGTACGAGAGGACTCGGCCGAGATCTGGGGGAGCCTGAAGTCCCCGATCACCGCCCAGGAACAGATCGCGCTGAAGCTGGGACTGCCGGTCTCCGCGGTGCGGGTCCATGTCACCGAGGGCGGCGGTTCCTTCGGGCGGAAACTCTTCCACGACGCCGCCGCCGAGGCCGCCGAGATCTCCAAGGCGATGGGCAAGCCGGTCAAGCTCATGTGGCACCGCACCGACGACTTCCGGCAGGGCCGCACCCACCCGATGGCCACCTCGCGGGTGCGCGCCACCTACGCGCTCGGCCAAGTGCTCACCTACGACCAGCGGCACACCTCCGTCGCCACCGACTTCGGCCACGGCGTCGGCGAGATCATCACCGCGCAGGCCGCGCGGCTGCCCGTCGGCGATCTCACCTTCTCCGAGACGATCTTCGCGCTCAGCCAGCAGACCCCGTACGACTTCGGTGTCGTCACCCAGGTGCTGGGGGAGACCGACAAGGGCTTCAACACCGGCTCGATGCGCAACATCTACTCGCCCAACGTCCGCTGTGCGCAGGAGCTGGTCGTGGATGAGCTGGCCAAGAGGATGGGAAAGGACCCCTACCGGTTCCGCCGGGACTTCCTCAAGGACGAGCGGGCGCGGGCCGTCCTCGACAAGGTGGCCGACGTCGGGAACTGGGGCCGGGCCATGCCCGCCGGTACGGCGCAGGGTATCGCGCTGCATCCCGAGTACCACGCCTGCGTCGCCGTCCTGGCCGAGATCGACTGCCGCCCGGAGACCACCGGCCGCACGGTCCGCGACGCCTACACCGGCCCGCGCGTGACCAAGGTCGTGTGCGCCGTCGACGTGGGTCTGGCGGTCAACCCGCGCGGTCTCGAGGCGCAGATGATGGGCGGCATCATGGACGGCATCGCGATCACCCTCAGCTCCGGCCTCCATCTCGACCACGGCCACTTCCTGGAAGGAAGCTGGGACAACTACTTCTACACCCGGCAGTGGAACACCCCGCCCGAGCTGGAGATCGTCGTCATGCCGCCGACCACCGGACAGCCCGGCGGTGCGGGCGAGCTGGCCGTGGCGGGTGCGGCCGCCGCCGTGGCCTGCGCCTACGGCCGCGCCACCGGCACCATGCCGACGAGCTTCCCGCTCAATCACGGCGGACCGCTCGGCTTCGAGCCGCTGCCCACCACGCCGCCGATCCCCGCGTCCCCCACCGACGGCCTCGACCGCGCCTTCTAGGAGACCCCCGTGCCCGAACACACCTTCATCCTCAACGGCAAGCGGGTGACCGTCGACATCGAGGACGACGTCCGGCTGCTGTGGGTGCTCAGAGACGTCCTCGGCGTCACCGGACCCAAGTACGGCTGCGGGCTGGGCGTCTGCCAGGCCTGCACCAGCCACATCAACGGCAAGGCGTTCAACCCCTGTTCGGTGCTGGTGAAGGACATCGGCACCGATGACGAGATCACCACCATCGAGGGCCTGCCCGGCACGGTCGGCGAGGACCTGCACCCCATGCAGGAGGCCTGGCTGGAGTACGACGTCGCCCAGTGCGGCTACTGCCAGCCCGGTCAGATCATGACCGCCGTCGCCAAGGTCCGCCAGGCCCGCGAGGAGGGCCGGGAGATCACCGAGGCCGACCTCGACGAGATCCGCAACGTCTGCCGGTGCGGCACCTACCACCGCATACGGCAGGCGATCACGGCCGGCGCGAAGAAGTACTGAGGCGCCGTGCTGTCGCTCGCCGGGCCTATTCGGGGCCGGCGGGCTTCAGCTGGAGTGCGTTCTCCCAGATCTTGTTGAGCGTGGTCACCAGCCGTTCGAAGGGGATGCGCTGCCCGAGCACGAACACGCTGTAGGCCATGCGGCTCACCATGCCGGACAGGGCGTGGGCCGTCACCAGCGGATCGAGCGTGGGGTCGGCCTCGCCGTCGTCCTGCAGGGCGCGGATCATCTTGGCGTTGCGCCGCGCGAAGGCGTTGCCGCGTTCGATGCGCAGCGCCCGGAAGTTGTCGTCGATGTGGGCGACCTGCTCGAACAGGGCCATCAGGCGCGCGTTCTTCTTGTAGGAGCGCAGATAGTCACGGTTGGCCGCGTCGATGAGCTGCCGGGTGTCCGTGATGCCGGTGCGCTCGCGCAGGTGCGGGTGGAGCATCTCCTCCTGCACGATCTCCACGAGCGCCCGGAAGACGTCCTCTTTGTCGTTGAAGTAGGTGTAGAACGAGCCGGACGCGACATGGGCGGCCGCGGTGATGTCGGTGATCCGGGCGTCGAGATAGCCGTCGCGCTCGAAGACCTCGCGCGCCGCGGCGATGAGCGCGTTGCGCGTGCGCTCGCCCCGTGGGCTGCGCGGGGCGAGCGGTTGCCGGGAGCCGTCATGAGCCGGGGCCTGGGAAGCCAATGCAGTCCATTCGCCGTCGTTCGCATGCAGGTGGCAGCCGATGATAGTCGCCGCCGGGCGGATCGGCCCCGGCAGCCGCCTCACGCTCCCGGGCCGAGGGATCCCAGGAACCGGAGCAGCGCCGCGTTGACCTCCTCGGGCCGCTCCTGCTGGACCCAGTGACCGGCACCCTCCAGCACGACGTGCTCACGCAGGTCGGTGAGGACCGTCCCCAGGCCTTCGGCGGGCATGAACCGGGCGACGGGATCCCGGGAGCCGGTGAGGAAGAAGGACGGTCGTGTGATGGGGCGGCCCTCCAGCTCGCGGGTCAGCGCCCAGTTGCGGTCCATGGCGCGGTAGTAGTTGAGGCCGCCCGTGAAACCGGTCTCCTCGAACGTCTCGACGTAATAGGCCAGCTCGTCCTCGCCGAGCCACGGCGGCGGCGCGAGTTCCGCCTCGTCGCGGGACGCCCATTCGGCGGAGTAGATCTCCCGTGCGACGAGGGTCCTGCGGACGTTCCGCGCCAGCGCCCGGTCCGCGACTCCGGGCTCCTGGAACCAGACCATGTAGAAGTCGTCGCCCAGACGCGAACGAAGGACGGGCAGCGGCGGGACGGGCGAGCGCGGGGTGGCGGGGACGCTCATGCCGACCACGGCACGCACCCGTTCGGGGTGCAGCCAGGCCATGTGCCAGACGACGCTCGCCCCCCAGTCGTGTCCCACGAAGACCGCGTCCTCGGCGCCCACGTCGTCCAGGAGGCCCGCGAGGTCGGCGCACAGGTTCACCACGTCGTAGGCCTCGACGTCCTGCGGCCGTGAGCTTCCTCCGTAGCCGCGCATGTCGGGCGCGAGGACCCGGTATCCGGCATCGGCCAGTGCGAAGACCTGATGGCGCCAGGAGAAGGCGAGCTCCGGGAAGCCGTGGCACAGTACGACGGGCGGTGTGCCGGGCCTGGGCTCGCCGTGCTCGAAGACGCGCAGGGTGATGCCGTTCGTCGCGACATCACGCGGCTCGAGGCGCTCCCAGTCCGCGCGTGAAGCCTTCGTCGTCATGTGCCACCACACCGCCAATCGGCTGATCCCGTTGAGCCGAATGGGCCTGCTCAACGGGGACTTGAGAGTATTGAACTTGACGTTGGATTCAACTATACAGGGTTGTGGCCCCGCGCACCGACGGGACGAGGAGGTCACATGGCGCCGTCCGGGACCCGCACCGCCGTCCTGTTCGACTTCGGAGGGGTGCTCACCACCAGCGTGCTCGCGGCCTTCGAGCGGCTGGGGGCCGACCTGGGCTGTGATCCACGGCTGCCGCTGCGGCTCCTGGCCCGGGACAGGGCGAGCGGCGCCCTGCTCGCGGCACACGAGGAGGGCCGGATCGGCGAGCTGGAGTTCGAGCGGGGCTTCGCCGAGCGGCTCCGTGCCCACGGAGTGGCGATCGACCCTGCCGAGCCGGGCATCGTAGGCCGGATCCAGAACGCCATGCAGCCCGACCGCGCCATGATCGAGCTCGTCGCGCGGGTGAGGGACGCCGGGTATCGCGTCGGGCTGCTGTCCAACTCGCTCGGCGACGACTGCTACGCCGGTTTCGACCTGCCGGCCATGTTCGACGCCGTCACCGTCTCGGGAGAGACAGGCGTCCGCAAACCCTCGCGCCGGGCCTACGAGATCGCCTGCGAACGGCTGGGCGTCCGCCCGCTGGACGCGGTGATGGTGGACGACCTGGAGCAGAACATCAGCGCCGCCGAACGCGCGGGTCTCACGGGGATCGTGCACACGGACGCCGTAGCGACCGCCGCAGCGCTGAAGTCCGTACTGGGCCCGTCCGCACAGACGCGGTGACCTTCCTCAGTTCCGTAACCACCACGAACCCACCGAGGTGAAACCGTGTTCCAGGCGACCGACAGGGCCAAGGCCTACCAGGAGAAGCTGCTCGCCTTCATGGACGAGCACATCTACCCCGCAGAGCCCGTCTACGAGGCGCAGATGGCGCAGTCGGGTGATCCGCACTTCCATCCTCCCGTCCTGGAGGAGCTGAAGGCCGAGGCCAGGAAACAGGGCCTGTGGAACCTCTTCCACCCGCATCCCGAGTGGGGACCGGGCCTGACCAACCTGGAGTACGCCCCGCTGGCCGAGATCATGGGCCGCAGCCCGCACCTGGCGCCGGAGGCCACCAACTGCAACGCCCCGGACACCGGGAACATGGAGGTGCTCACGCTCTTCGGCACCGAGGAGCACAAGGAGAGGTGGCTCAGGCCGCTGCTCGCCGGCGAGATCGCCTCCGCGTTCGCGATGACCGAACCGGCCGTCGCCAGTTCCGACGCGCGCAACATCCAGCTGCGCATGCGGCGCGACGGCGACGACTACGTCCTCGACGGACGCAAGTGGTGGACCTCCAACGTCCTGCACAAGAACTGCAAGGTCCTCATCGTCATGGGCAAGACCGACCCGGACGCGCCCAGCCACCGTCAGCAGAGCATGATGGTCGTGCCGCTGGACACCCCCGGCGTCACCGTGGTGCGCAACCTGCCCGTGTTCGGTTACCAGGACCGGGAAGGCCACGGCGAGGTCCTCTTCGAGAACGTGCGGGTACCCTCCACGGCCCTGCTCAGCCGCGAGGGCGACGGCTTCATGATCAGCCAGGCCCGGCTGGGTCCCGGGCGCATCCACCACTGCATGCGCACCATCGGCATGGCCGAACGGGCACTGGACCTGATGATCGACCGGGCCCAGCAGCGGACGACGTTCGGGGCCCCGCTCGCCGAGCGGGCCAACGTCCAGGACTGGATCGCCGAGGCCCGTATCGAGATCGACATGGCCCGGCTGCTGACCCTCCAGGCGGCCCATCTGATGGACACCGTGGGCAACAAGGAGGCGCGGACCGAGATCGCCGCCATCAAGGTGACCGCACCGGACATCGCCCTCAGGGTCGTCGACCGCGCCATCCAGGTCCACGGCGGAGCCGGCGTCTCCGACGACTTCCCCCTGGCCAGCATGTACGCCCACCTGCGCACCCTGCGCCTGGCGGACGGCCCCGACGAGGTCCACAAGCGGACCATCGCCCACCGGGAACTGCGCCGTCGTGAGGCCGAGCGAGGCCCGAGGTGAGCGCAGGACGTGTCCTTCCGAGGGCTGTGGGCGCTCGCGACGGAGCCCTCAGCCCTCGAAGTAACGGCGCGGGTTGACGCGGAGAATGGTGTCGACGTCGTCCTTCGACACGCCCTTCGCCAGCAGGGCCGGCAGGACGTCTTCGCTGATGTGCCGGAAGTTCCACCGGGGGGCGAGCGCGGCGCGGTCGACGGCGCCGAACCAGTCGATGTGGCACGCGGCGTCGTGCGAGATGGTGATCCGGTCGGTGTAGCCGCGACGCACCAGCTCGACGATGGTGTCGACGCGCTCCTCGGTGGACAGCACCGCCTCGACGCCGAACCGGTCCATACCGAGGAAGGACCCGGCATCGGCGAGCCGCATCAGCTGGTCGAGGTCGGTGGAGTCCCCCGCGTGACCGATGACGACCCGGGTCAGATCCACGCCTTCCTCGGCGAGGACACGCTGCGCGAGAAGACCGGACTCGGTGTGCGCGTTGGTGTGCACGGTGATCGGCGCGCCCGTGCGCACGGACGCCCGGCCCACCGCCCGCATCACCCGCTCGACCCCGGGCGTGAGGCCCGGCTCCTCGATGGCGCACTTGAGGAACGCCGCCCGCACACCGGTGTCCGCGATGCCCTCGGTGAGATCCTTGACGAACAGGTCCACCAAAGGGTCCGGCATGTCGAACATCAGCCCCGGTCCGGTGTAGTGGAACTGGAACGGCACGTCGTTGTAGGTGTAGAGCCCGGTCGCCGGGACGATGTTCAGATCCGTGCGGGCGGCGATCTTCTGGATCCGGGGGATGTACCGCCCGAGGCCCAGCACGGTCGGATCGAGGATGGTGTCGATGCCCAGCTCCTTCAGTTCGGTCAGCTGGGCGACCGCGGCGTCGACGACCGCCTGCTCCTCCCAGTCCGCGTAGTTCTGCCGGAACTCCTCGCCCACCACCACGACATGCTCGTGGACGAGGACGTTGCCGAGCTCGCTGGAGTCGACCGGGCCCCGGACCGTTCAGACCTCCGTCATCGATCCGCCCTTCCGGTGTTGACGTCGGGTTCAGGATGAGCCGAGCGTGCCGCCGCCGGAACCGGCCGTCAAGGATCGCGGCACGGATATTGAAGGTGGATTCACCTTCGAATACCGTCGACTGCCTAGCGGGAGGAGCCGTGGGACGCGGCGGTGCCCCCGCGCTCCGCATCCGCAGATGCTCGCTGCCCTGGTGCAAGTACGGGCGACACGACCCACCGACACCCTGGAGCCGTCATGAGCACGATTCCGTCCGCCACGGGCGAGGCCGCCACCACACCTGATTCCGCCCAGGCCCGACCGAGTGCCCTGAGACGCCTGTGGCGCCGTCAACTTCCCGCCTACCCGGCACCCTTGGCCCGCTACAGCTGCCTCGCGATCGTCGTCCTGTCGACGATCGTCCTCTACTACGCGCTGTACATCCAGTACGGCGTCGGCACGTCGATCATGGCCGAATTCCACATGAGCTTCCTGTACTTCGTGTGGATGTCCGTCATCGGCAACGCCGTGGGAGCCGTCGCCTCACTCGTGGCCGGCCTCGCCGACCGATGGGGCCGAGCCAATCTCGTCGTCTACGGCCTTCTGGTGGTCGGCGCCCTGATGCTCGCGCTGCCGCACGCCCCGGACAAGGGTACCTATCTGGCCATGTTCGAGGGGATCTACTTCGTCGAGGGCCTGGTGCTGGTGGCGACCCCGGCACTGATCAGGGACTTCTCACCCCAGCTCGGCCGGGCCGGCGCGATGGGTTTCTGGACGATGGGTCCGGTGGTCGGCTCGCTCGTGGTCACCGTCGTCACCAGCGCGACCCTCGACTCCACGTCCTGGCGCGACCAGTTGCGGTTCGCGGGTCTCGCCACGCTCGCCGTGTTCCTGCTCGCCCTGTTCGGACTGCGCGAACTCTCCCCGCGGCTGCGGGACCAGCTCATGGTGAGCGTGCGCGACCGCGCGCTGATCGAGGCGCGGGCGCGCCGGCAGCCGGCGAACCCCAGCCCGTCAGGGCACTGGCGGCAGATGCTGCGTCCCGACGTCGTCGGGTCGGCGTTCGCGATCAGCGTCTACCTGCTCCTCTACTACTCCGCGGTCGGCAACCTGGTCATCTACTACTCGACCGTGTTCGGCTACACCGAGCAGCGGGCCAACGCCCTCGCGAACTGGTACTGGGCCAGCAACGCGCTAGCACTGGTGCTCGTCGGCCTGCTCTCCGACAAGCTCGGCGTACGCAAGCCGTTCATGCTCGTCGGGGCGGTCGGGTCGATCGTGGTGACCTCGCTGTTCGCCCTCGCCGCGACGGACAAGGACACCGGCTACTACCACTTCGCCGCACTGTTCGTCGGCATCGGCGTGTGCGCGGGACTCACCTACGCCCCGTGGATGGCGAGCTTCACGGAGACGGTAGAACGGCGCAATCCGGCGGCCACGGCGACGGGACTCGCGGTCTGGGCATGGCTCCTGCGGGTCGTGGTGACCGTCTCGGCCGCGTGTGTTCCCGTGGTGGTCACCTCGGTGACCCCGCTGGTGGAACACGGCGCCGAGGTGCAGGCCGCCGCCGGCGCGGCGGCACCCGCGCGGCGCGTGATCAGCGCGCATCCCGCCCTCTTCGCCGAACTGGAGAAGTACCGGGCGGGTGAGGTTCCCGCCGGCCTCCAGGCGCGCGCCCTGAAGGAGGTGGGCGCCGCGGACCTGGCGCTGGTGAGCGAGGCCCGGCCCGCGCTGAGCACGCTCCGCCTCCACGGGGCCGAGGTCGCCCAGGCGGCGGACGAGGGTCCCGGGCAGTGGCAGACCTGGTGGTGGGTGTGCGTCGGTGGCCAGGCCGTCTTCCTGCCGCTGATGTTCCTGATGCACGGGCGCTGGAGCCCGAGACGGGCACGGCAGGACGCCGAGGAACACCGGCGGTCCGTCGAACGGGAACTGGCACTGCTGGAAAGCCCGGGCATGCGGACGGAATGAGGGAGGCATCGCCTGGCACGGGCGGCGCGCGCGGTTCGTCGTCCGCGCGCGCCGCCCGTGGGACACGCCCCTGGTTCAGCCCAGCTTCTTCAGCAGCTCGGCGGCGAGCGGGACCGAGGAGGCGGGGTTCTGACCGGTGATCAGGTTGCGGTCGACGACCACGTGGGGCGCCCACGGCTCGCCGACCCGGACGTCGACGCCCGCCTCTTCGAGCCGCGTCTGCAGCAGCCACTTGGCCCTCTCTGCCAGGCCCGCCTGCATCTCCTCGGCGTTGGTGAACGCGGCCACCCGGTAACCGGCGAAGGCGTTGGAACCGTCGCTCTTCTCGGCGGCGAGCAGCGCGGCCGGGCCGTGGCAGACCACGCCCAGCGGCTTGCCGGAGGCGAGGGTGTCGATCAGGAGCCCGCCGGAGGTGGCGTTGACGGCGAGATCCTCCATGGGGCCGTGGCCGCCGGGGTAGAAGACGGCGTCGTAGTCGTCCAGGCGGACGTCCTCCAGCCGGATCGGGTTCTCGATCTCGGCCATGGAGGCGAGGACGGCGGCGATCCGGTCGGCGCCCTCCTGGCCGCCGTTGACCTCGGGGGCGAGGCTGCCCCGGTCGACGGCCGGAACGACACCGCCGGGCGTGGCGACGACGATCTCGTGACCGGCGGCCTTGAACGCCTCGTACGGGGCGACGGCCTCCTCGGCCCAGAAGCCGGTGGGGTGCTTGGTGCCGTCGGCCAGCGTCCAGTGGTCGACGCCGGTCATCACGAACAGGATCTTCGACATGGTGCTTCTTTCGGAAGGAGCTGACATCGCTCTCGAACGTAGGGCCCCGAGCCATTTGTTTCCAATGAGCACTCCAATGTCAGGCATAGGAACTTCAATGGCTACATTTGATGCGTGAGCGATACCGACTCCGGTGACAGGTCCCCGGCTCCGCGCCCGGCCGTTGCCCCGCACCCGCTCGATCTGAACCTGCTGCGCACCTTCCTCGCGGTGTACCGGTCGGGTTCGTTCACCGGTGCGGCACAGCTGCTGGGGCTGTCGCAGCCGACGGTGACGACACAGATGCGGACCCTGGAGCGGCAGACGGGGCGGGAGCTGTTCGAGCGGCTGCCCCGCGGGGTCGCGCCGACGGCCGTGGCCGACGAACTCGCGGTGCGCGTCGCGCCGGGGCTCGACATGCTCGCCGCCGTGGCCGGCCCGGACACGGCGGAGGGCCGTACGGCCGATCCGGTGCACCTCGCCGGTCCCGCCGAGTTGCTGTGCACCGGCGTGCTGCCCGCGTTGGCGCCGCTCGTGGCGGACGGGGTGCGGCTGCGGGTTGCGACGGGGCTGACCGACGCGCTGCTCGACGAGCTGCGGGCGGGCCGCCACGACCTGGTGATCGCCACCCACCGCCCCCGGGGCCGTACGCTGTCCGCGGTGGCGCTGGCGGACGAGGAGTTCGTGCTGGTGGCGGCGCCCTCATGGGCCGAGCGGCTGAAGGAGCCGCTCGCCGCCGAGGGCCCCTCGGTCCTGCACTCGGTCCCGCTGGTGACATACGCCGAGGATCTGCCCATCGCCCGCCGCTACTGGCGTCACGTCTTCGGGCGCCGGCTCTCCTGCCCCGCCGCCGTCACCGTGCCCGACCTGCGCGGAGTGAAGGCAGCGGTCGTTGCCGGCGCGGGCTTCACGGTGCTGCCCCGCTATCTGTGCGCCGACGAACTGGCCTGCGGGGCCCTCGTCCTGCTGCACGAGCCCGACGACCCCCCGATCAACACCGGCTACCTGGTCCAGCGACCGGGCGTCCCCGGCAACCCGGACGTGGTCCGCGTCCGCGACCACCTTCTGCGGGCCTTCCGCGGCGAGTGACGACCGGGACACGGGGCACCGCCGGGTCCCGGAACGGGCTCAGCGCTTCCCGTCCGGACGCCTCCCTTCGGCCGCGGGCAGGGCAGGAGGGGTGCTCCCGGGGGAGGTCTCCTCGGCGACCGGAACCGGCTGCCGGTAGCGCGTGGAGGTGTCGATCCTCGGTGCGGTCCGGCCGAGCCGCTGAGCCGTGGCCCGCGCCTCGTCGTCGTCCGGCACGGACACGGCGAGGAGCCGGAAGGGGGCCCAGGGCCGCAGTTCGACGACCACGACGGGCCTGCCCGGCCGCAGGGCCACGAAGTCCGTCCCGCCGGGATGGCCGCGCGTGCCGACGGACCAACCGCCCGGAATCCAGGTGCCGCGCTGCCGGACTCCGCGCAGGGCGCGCCACCACTCGGCTTCGGCCGTCACCCGGCACACCGCAGTCAGCGGCACCCGCACATCACCGTGGCGGGCGGCCACCCGCTGCCACCACGACAGGTGTAGGACCAGGTCGTCCCCGTCGACGAGAATGCGTGCCATCTTCTCAGCTCCTCCGTTCCATACTCGTCGCTCCTCCCAGCGGCTGCCGGATACCGCCGCGGGCGCTGCCGCTGGTCACCCGACCCCGGAGCCGCAGTCCCGTCGGCGCGTCCGGTGTCGTCGCGGCCCGGCCCGGGTACCCGGCCAAGGCCCGGAGCGAGGTGCCGTGGTGTCCGTCCGGTCGTCCGAGTGCGAGCAGGCGCACCTGCCCCCGGGCGCGAGCCGTGGTACGACCGCACGCCGTGGCCCGGCGACGAGCACGGCGCAGGTGTGGAAGGAGTCGACTGGGCATGCGGTTTCATGATCGCGTCCATGCCGGCCGGGAGCTGGCCGAGCGGCTGCGCATCCGGCAGGAGGCGGGGGCGCTGACGCATCCGGTCGTGCTGGCACTGCCGCGCGGCGGGGTGACGGTCGCCCGCGAGGTGGCGCGGGCACTGGAGGCACCGCTCGACGTGCTGGTCGCGCGCAAGATCGGCGCGCCCTTCCAGGAGGAGCTGGGCGTCGGCGCGCTCGCGGGTGACGATCCTCCGCTGTTCGACGACCGGACCCTGGACGAACTCGGTCTCGACGTGACGGCCCTGGACGACGTGGTGGAGCGGGAGCGGGCGGAGCTGCACCGCCGGGAGGAGCGGTACCGGCAGGGCCGTCCCGCGCCCGAGCTGCGGGACCGTACCGTCATCCTGGTGGACGACGGGGTGGCCACGGGGGCGACCGCGCGGGCGGCCCTGCGCTGGCTGCGCCGGCAGGAGCCGGAGCGGGTGGTGCTGGCGGTTCCGGTGTGCTCCCCGCAGGCGTCCGAGCTGCTGCGCGGCGAGGCCGACGAGGTGCTGTGCCTGCAGCGGCCGACCGTCTTTCTGGCCGTGGGGGAGTGGTACGAGGACTTCGAGCAGCTGACCGACGACGACGTGCTCGCCGTGCTGCACGGGCAGTGACCCCGGGGGGCGCGCCGAGCCGGAGCGGAGACCGCGATGGAGCTGGTCGAGGAACGTTCCTTCCGCTACCGCATCGAGCCGCACGCAGGCATGCGCGTGCCCGGGATCGTGTTCGCCTCCCGGGAGCTGCTCGCCGACGCCGAGCAGTCCCTGGAGCAGGTCGTGCACGTGGCCACGCTGCCCGGCATCGTCACCGCCTCCTACGCCATGCCGGACATCCACTGGGGGTACGGCTTCCCCATCGGCGGTGTCGCCGCCACCGACGTGGACGCCGGCGGGGTGGTCTCGCCGGGCGGTGTCGGCTTCGACATCTCCTGCGGGGTGCGGCTGCTGGCCGCCGACTGCGACGCCGACACGCTCCGGCCGGCGCTGACCGCGGTGATGGACGGCCTCGACAGGGCGATCCCGCGCGGCGCCGGCCCCGGTGGCGTATGGCGGCCCGACGGCCCCGGCGAGCTGGAACGGCTGCTGGCCGGGGGCTCCCGCTACGCCGTGGAGCGGGGCCACGGGGAAGAGCGCGACCTGCTGCGCTGCGAGGACGGCGGCGCGGTCGCCGACGCGGACGTGACACAGGTCGGGGAGCGGGCCCGGGAGCGGGGCCTCGGTCAGGTGGGCAGCCTGGGCTCCGCCAACCACTTCCTGGAGGTGCAGCAGGTCGCCGAGGTGTACGACGGCCCGGCCGCGGCCGCCTTCGGGATCGAGCCGGGTCAGGTGTGCGTGATGATCCACTGCGGCTCGCGCGGGCTGGGGCACCAGATCTGCACCGACCATGTGCGGCTCATGGACCGCGCCATGGCCCGCTACGGCATCTCCGTGCCCGACCGGCAGCTCGCCTGTACGCCGGTCGACTCGCCCGAGGGGCAGGACTATCTCGGGGCCATGGCAGCGGCCGCCAACTACGGCCGAGCGAACCGGCAGTTGCTGTCCGACGCGGCACGCGGCGTGTTCCGGCGCACCGCCGGTACCGGGCTGACGCTGGTGTACGACGTCTCCCACAACCTCGCCAAGATCGAGAACCATCCCGTGGACGGTCAGCGGCGGCGGCTGTGCGTGCACCGCAAGGGCGCCACCCGCGCCTTTCCACCCGGACATCCCGAACTGCCCGAGGACATCAGGGAGTTCGGGCAGCCGGTGCTGATCCCCGGCACCCTCGGGACGGCCTCGTACGTGCTGACCGGCGTGTCCGGGGGCGACGCCTTCCACTCCACCTGCCATGGTGCGGGCCGCACCATGAGCCGGCATCAGGCCGCGCGCAGCATCACCGGCAGCGAGCTGCGGACCCGGCTGCGTCAGGCCGGCATCGCCGCGCGCCCGAAGTCCTGGCGCGGCCTGACGGAGGAGACGCCGGAGGCGTACAAGGACGTCGACGCCGTCGTCACCGCGAGCGAGGGGGCGGGACTGTGCCGGAAGGTCGCCCGGCTGGTGCCGCTCGGGGTGGTGAAGGGCTGACGGCGGTGGCCGGCGGCTCACGGCCTGGGCCGACGGCCGCCCGTGCGGCAGGGGTGCGCGGGTGCGGTCACACGTCCACGATCACCGTGCAGGACCATCCGTACGCGTCCGGAGCGATGTGCAACTCCTGCCAGGAGACACCCTTGGGTGCGGCACCGATGACGGTGACGTCCGCGAGGTCGGCGAGCGACAGCCGTACCGCCAGTCCTCCGTCGAAGGTGGGTTCCGCCTCCACGTCGACGGGGATCCGGCCCGCCACCTCCAGCCGGTAGACCACTTCCTCCAGCAGCGCGACCAGCAGGTCCGCGTCGTCGCCGGGGGCGAGACGGACCCGTTCCATGGTGGCCGGATGCGCCCCGGACACATCGGCGAAGGCCTCGACCATGGCGCGCACGGCCTCGGTCAGGCACTTTTCCCGGGTCGTTCCCCAGGCCTGCAGACGGGTGTCCGCGGTGTGCGGCATCGAGCGATGACCGTTCTCGCCCTCGCGCCGTGCCCGTAGTTCGTCGCTGATGTCACCCACCATGGCCGCCGTGATCCCTTCTCCGGCCCCCCTCGGGTTCCATCGTCACTCGCCGGGCGCGGCGGCGCCATGTCTGCTCCTGTCCGACCGGTACCGGCGGCGGGAAAGGCGGTTTGCCCGCGCCGTCCCGGGCTACGCGGGCGGGCGAGGCGAACGCCTCACCATCTCGGATCCGGGAGGTGCCCGATGACACGGCGGATACGTGAGGTCATGTCGCCCGGCGCGGTGGCGGTGGAGCCGATGACCACGGTGGAACGGGCGGCGCTCCTCATGCGGGAGCACGACATCGGCGACGTCCTGGTCGCCTACGACTGCGATCTGTTCGGTGTGCTCACCGACCGCGACATCGTGGTGCGGACGCTTGCCGCGGGACTGGACCCGCACACCACCACGGTCGGCAAGGTGTGCAGCCGGCCGCCCGTGGTGACCCTGACACCCGAGGACACCACCGACCAGGCCGCCGAGCTGATGCGCCGGCACGGCCTGCGCCGGCTCCCCGTCGTGGAACACGGCGGCTGCCCGGTCGGCTTCATCAGCCTCGGCGACCTCGCGGCCGTCGAGGACCCGCACTCGGCGCTCGGGGAGATCAGCACGGCGAAACCCAACCGCTGAACCGTCGCCGGCCCGCGCCTTGCGGATCCACAGGGACAGGTCCAGTTCCTCGGTGTAGCCGAGGGCGCCGTGCACCTGTAGGGCGGAGCGTGCCGCGGCGTACGCGGCCCTCGCAGGCGGTGACCTTCGCCGCGGCGAGGTCGCGCCCGCACCCGGCGTCGGCGCGCTCCAGCGCCAAAGCGGCGGCGTGGACCAGCGGCTGGGCGAACTCCAGGGCGATCAGCGCGTCGGCCAGCCGGTGCTTGACCGCCTGGAAGGAGCCGGTGGCGACGCCGACCTGCCTGCGCTGCGCTGCGGTGGTCAGGGCCGCGACCTCGGCGGCGTGCGCGGCGGCGACGGCCGGTCCCCGGGCCGGCACGGTGCCGCCGAGTGGGCGGGCCGGCCGCCGGGCCGGCCGGGCGAGCGCTGTACGGGGCCGTGCGCCTCGGCCAGGGGCAGGGTGTCGCCCTCGACGGCGAACACCGCGTCGGCGGTGTCCGCGTCCAGGGCGTAGGGACGGTCGGGGGAGACCGGACACAGGGTCGTGTGCGGCGCACCGTCTCTGCCGGAGGAGTGCGCCGCACGCGTGAGGGAAAGGGGTGGTGGTGCCTAGCCGAGGGTGAAGTCGTCGGCGTCGACGGCGGACTGGCCGTACCAGCCGTGGACGTACACGGTGACGGTTCCGCTGCCGCCCGTCGTGAAGTTGACGGTCAGCCGGTTCCAACTCGTGCTGTTCGACCAGGTGCTGGCGGTGGCGCCGCCGCTGACCCCGATGTAGGCGTACGGGCCCTGGACCCAGCCGGTGAGCGTGTAGCTGTGGTTGGGGGACAGGGTGACGGTCTGGTCGCATTCGCCGGTGCTGCTGGAGTTCGGGGTGACCTGGAGGGCGTGGCTGCCGCTGTGGACCGGGCTGGACACCACCGAGCTGCCGCCCGTGCAGGTCCAGGGGCTCAGGGTGCCCGTTTCGAAGCCGGCGTTGGTGAGTGAGCCCCCGCCACCGCCTCCGCCTCCTCCGGTCGAGGTGACGGTCAGCGTGTAGGTCGCGCTGTGGCTGCCGCCGGCGGCGGTGCCGGTGACGGTGATCGGGTAGGTGCCCGCGGCCACGGACGAGCCGACCGTCGCCGTCAGCGTCGAGGTGCCGCCGGACGTCACGGTCGCGGGGCTGAAGGAGACGCCGACACCGGACGGCGCGCCGGAGGCCGACAGGCTGACGGATTCGGCGCTGCCGGAGGTGACGGCCGTGGCGACGGTCGCGGTCGCGGAACCGCCCTGGGCGACCGAGGCGGAGCCCGGTGACAGGGACAAGGAGAAGTCGCTCGTCGTGCCTCCGCCGCCCGAGCTGCCCTCGTACGGCACGAAAGCGTCCGTGAACGCGAGGCTGTTCTGGCTGATCTCGCTGCACGTGGGCAGCGAGTTGGCGCTTCCGCTGCACGGCTGGTCGCGGTTGACGGACCAGAAGGCGAGCCGTCCGACGCCGTTCTGCGCGGCGAAGCTCTCCACGGTCCGGGCGTCGGCCAGGGTGAACGTCGAACCGTCGTCGTTCTTGCCGATCATCGGGGTGATCCCGAGGTTGGCGTAGGTGTAGCCGGAGTCGACGGACTGCATCTGCGCTAGCGTGGCCCTGGCCGCGTCGATCGCGCCCTGGCCCATCTCGGTGCCGGTGCCGGCGTAGTAGTCCATGGCCATGATGTTGACCACGTCGATCTTGATGCCCGCGTTCTTGGCGGCCTTGAGGATGTTGACGCCGTCGTTGGTCAGGCCGCTGGTCAGCACCGGCAGGGTCATGGAGAACTGCAAGCCGGGGTTGGACGCCTTGAGATCCTTCATCGCCTGCATCTGGCGGGCGGCGGCCGCGGTGTCCGCGACGGCGGCGCCCTCGACGTCGAAGTCGAGCCGGGTGACGCCGTAGTCGTTGATGAGGGCCTGGTACCCGGCGTCGATGCTGCTCTGGGTGGAGCACGTCCAGGCCAGCGGTTCGCCGCTCGCCCCGCCGGAGGAAATGATGACGGAGGCGCCCTCGGACTTCGCCTTGGCGATCTCGGGGTCGGTGTAGGGGTCGTTGCCGATGGGGAGGGTGTCGCCCCAGATCTGGTTGCAGCCTTCGCCGAGCACGAACGCCGCGGTGTAGGCCTTGAGTTGGTGTCCGGTGATGGCGGTGTCGAGGAGTCCTTCCTGACTGTTGGACATGTCGACGTAGGGAGCCACGGAGTAGACGCTGCTCGCCGCTATCGCGGCGCTGCCGGCCGGGGCCAGGGCGACGACGGCGCCGGTGGCCGAGAGGGCGAGCGCGCAGGCGGAAGCCGCATATCTTGCCAGGTGCATGACAGTGCCCCTTCTGGGGATGCCTCGGGCGTGGAGTGGTGGGGTGGTGCCGGGATGCCGCGGGACCGAGTTGGTACATACCAAAGCGCCGGCGCGTCACCTCGTCAAGAGGACTAGACCAACTCGGTCCCTCCGGATTTCCGATGCCCGGGAGCGCGTGGGGGCCGGGAAGTTTCATCGCGCGCGGGTTGTTTAGGGTGGGTGACCGTGTAACCGGCAGGTCGGCGACCGCGCCGGGCCCGAGCTTCAGGGAGTGACCGATGACCGTGGGAACCGAGCGGGCCGTCCTGGCAGGCGGTTGTTTCTGGGGCATGCAGGATCTGATCCGCAAGCAGCCGGGCGTGGTGTCCACACGCGTCGGCTACAGCGGCGGCGACACACCGAACGCCACGTACCGCGATCACGGTGACCACGCCGAGGCCATCGAGATCCTCTTCGATCCCACCGTGACGAGCTACCGCGACGTCCTGGAGTTCTTCTTCCAGATCCACGACCCGACCACGCGGGACCGCCAGGGCAACGACATCGGCCGCAGCTACCGGTCCGCCATCTTCTACGCCGACGAGGAGCAGCGCCGCGTCGCCGAGGACACGATCGCGGACGTCGAGGCGAGCGGGCTGTGGCCGGGCAAGGTGGTCACGGAGGTGGAGCCGGTGGGCGACTTCTGGGAGGCCGAGCCCGAGCACCAGGACTACCTGGAGCGCTACCCCAACGGCTACACCTGCCACTTCCCGCGCCCGAACTGGAAGCTGCCGCGGCGAGAGTCGTCCACGACGGACTGAGCGGAGGCCAGGGGCGGGGCCCGCGGTCAGCGCCGCCCCCGCCGCGGGCGTGGACCGGTACGAGTTCGTCGGCCGCCGCGCCGGTGACGCCGCGCAGCACGAGCCTCGTGCGGACGGCGTCGCCGGTCGCGGCGGTCAGCCGCGTCTACGAGGTCATGTGACGGGGATCTCCCGCAGCTTCTGGGACTGGATCAGTTCCCCGACGGTGGTGCTGGTGTAGTATGCGTGCCCAGCCCGGGCTGGTTGAACCAGGGCCTGATCGGCCCGGCCTCGACGGTGAACGGCGCGGTGACCTCGTAGAGGTGGTAGTTGAACGGCGGGTTGGAAGCGCTGTACTCGTCCAGGTTGCGCGGCGGGATCGCGCGCTTCCTGCGAGGCGGCCCTGGCCGACGGCGCCGGCTGAGTCCGCCGTCCCGTGGCGCCGACGCCCAGGGCTGCGCGGACGCGACATCGGTTGGCATCGGCGTGAAGCCGGCAACAGGCGTGGGGCGATCACGGTGAGGCGCGCACTCGGGGCCGGCTCCCGTGTCCGTGCCGGATTTCAGGACAGCCGGCGCCCGTCCTCGGGAGCCAGGGGCAGCGCGAGGTGGGCCAGGTCGCCGGGCCGGGGTGTGGTCACCGGCCACAGGGGAGCGGCTTTGCCGTCGGCGAGCGCGGCGGGCGCGTCGGTGAGGTTCATCCGCTCGCGCAGCCGGCCGTAGAAGTCCATCGGGCCCAGCCGGACCGCCTTCAGCCGGCGTGGTGCGGCGTACACGCCGATCCAGTCCCCGGGGCTGAGTACTCCGCGCAGCTGGCCGTCGATGCTGACGGCGGCCTCTCCCGACCGGTCGAGGATCCGCAGCGCGATGGGCTCGTCAGGGGCGGCCACGACCGAGCGGTTGAACACCATGTGCGGGGCGACCGGCGTGAAGACCAGGCCCTCCGCGCGCGGCGAGACCACTGGCCCGCCGGCGGCGAAGCTGTACGCGGTGGAGCCCGTGGGCGTGGCCACCAGCAGTGCGTCGGCGGAGTAGCTGGCCAGGAGCCGGCCGGCCAGATAGACGGCGACCGACACCTGCCGGTCCCGGGCGAGCTTCTCCACGACGACGTCGTTGAGCGCGGTGACGTTCAGCGCGACGCCCCACTCACCGCCGGTCTCGCACTCCCCACGCACCCGGGGCGGCGGCAGCATCGGCCCGCGGCCGTACTTCAGCAGCGCCTCCATCTGCGAGGGGACCTCCAGCCGGCAGGACGCCCGCATGGTCAGCAGCATCCGGCTCTCCACGGTGATCCGCTCGGACCGGACCGCGTCCAGCGCCGAGCGCACCGCCGAGACGGGGACCTCGGTGAGGAAACCGACGCGGCCGAGGTCGACGCCGAGGACCAGGGCGTCGTTCTCGGCCGCCAGCCGGGCGCCGCGCAGAAAGGTGCCGTCCCCGCCGAGGGTGACGATGAGGTCGGGATCGCCCGCCGAGTCGACCTCCTCCCGGGCACTGTGCCGCGCTCCTTCCCGCCACACGTCGATGTCCGTGCATCCCACGGCGTGCTCCGCGCACCACTCGCGCACCACACCCGCGGCGGCCACGGCCTCGGCACGGCCGCCGTGCACCACCAGGCCGATACGGTTCACCGTCATACCCACCTCCAGCCGTATGCTCCCGCCCGCCATCCTCACCGCGTACCGCTCCGGCGCCGCACACGCCACGCCGCCGACACGGCCACCTGGGCAAGGCCTGCGTGGAGCGGCGAGTGCAGCCGCTCCGGCCGCCGGAGCCTCGCCGGTGTGTGCGCGGACGCCTGGGCGCGCGTGTCGGCCGAACGGCCCGCGGCAGCCCGCGTCGGTACGGCCGGCGGGATCACTCTCGGCCCGGCCGTCAGCGTCGGCGGTCTCGTAAGCCCGCTCATCGGCCGCCTTGCCGACGCCACGTCCCTGCGGACGGCCTCGCCCCGCTCGTCCTCATGCCGGTCCGGAGCCGGCTGCTCCTGCGGACCCTGCCCGAGCCCGTAACTCCGCGGTATTCGGCGGAAGTTCCTCCGGAACGGGCCGAGAAGAAGCCCGAACGAGCCGAGAAGAACGGCGAAACGCGCCCCCGCCCGACAGCCCCGCCCCGGTGACCAGCGGCGATCCCCGTCATCGTGTCCGCCGTCGTAGAGCAGGCGAAACGGCCGGGTAATGGCGCGGCGCGAACCTTCCCTGCAACGCCCCGGGCCCCACCGGGGCGGACCGCAGGAAGAGGGAGCAGCCGTGACGGAGACCGTCGACAAGCAGGCGCCGCCAGCCCCGCCGTCCTCCCCGGGCGGCCGGACGTACAACGGGTGGACCCGGAACGACACGCTGGAGGACTACTCGCTGCGCTACGCGCCCAAGTCCTTCCGCCGCTGGACGCCGTAGGTCGTGGCCACCACGGCCCTCGGCGGCATCGCCTATCTCGCGGACTTCGCGATCGGCGGCTCGATCGCCGTCTCCCACGGCTTCTCCAGCGCCATGGTGGCGATCCTGACCGCGGCGGTGGTCATCTTCCTCACCGGCATCCCGATCTCGTACTACTCGGCGAAGTACTCCATCGACATGGACCTGCTGACCCGGGGCGCCGGATTCGGGTACCTGGGCTCGACGCTGACCTCGGTGATCTACGCGGTCTTCACCGGGTTCCTCCGAGGATGCCCCGGCCTTCAGGACTCCGTTGGGAAATCCGCAAACCGACTGTCGAGTGCTGGTGGGGTTGACATGATCGTCCCGTCTGGTCGGGCAGGAGGGGCGGAATGTCGTTAGAGGCTCGGGATTACCGTGGGGTGCCAGAGCTGACCGCGCGGGTGGTGCGAGCCTCGTTTCCCAAGGGGACATTGGCGGTGCGGATCCAGGAGGCCCTCGGCCCGCTGTTCGAGGACGAATCCTTCGCCGAGGCGTTCCCGCTGCGGGGACGGCCTGCGATAGCACCGGGTGCGTTGGCGTTGGTGTCCGTGCTGCAGTACGCCGAAGGGCTCAGTGACCGACAGGCCGCCGAGCAGGTGCGGGCGCGGATGGACTGGAAGTTCTTGCTGGGCCTTGAGCTGGATGATCCTGGCTTCGACTTCTCGGTGTTGAGTGACTTCCGCTCCCGCCTGATCGAGCGCGGGCTGGAGGAGAGGATCTTGGATCTGGTCCTTTCCCGATGTTGCGAACTGGGCCTGTTGCGCTCGGGCGGCCGGCAGCGGACCGACTCCACGCATGTCCTGGCCGCGGTGCGGACGTTGAACCGGATGGAGTTTGTGGGCGAGAGTCTGCGTGCGGCTTTGGAAGCCTTGGCGGCAGCGGCACCGCAGTGGCTGGCGTCGCTGGTCGACTCTGCCTGGGTCGAGCGTTACGGCACGCGGATCGATTCTTATCGCTTTCCGAAGGGGGACAACGTCCGCAAGGAGTGGGCTGAGCAGGTCGGCCGAGACGGTTTCACCGTGCTGGAGGCCGTCTTCACTCCCGCCGCCCCGGGCTGGCTTCGGCAGATCCCCGCCGTTGAGGTCCTACGCCGGGCCTGGTTGGAGCAGTACCACCGCGACGGTGAGGGGGTGCGCTGGCGGGAGGCGAAAGACCTCCCGCCGGGCAGACGCCGGATGTCCTCGCCCTACGACCTCGACGCACGCTACGGCATGAAGCGGGGCTCGGGCTGGTGCGGCTTCAAAGCCCATCTGACCGAGACGTGCGAGCCGGATGCACCCCATATGATCACGAATGTCGAGACCACGGACGCCACCGTCGACGACGCCGAGATGACCGAGACCGTCCACCAGAACCTGGACGAACGCCGATTGGTGCCGGGCGAGCACGTAGTGGACGCCGGCTACGTCACTGCCGCCCACATCCTCACCGCACTCGACGAGCATGCGATCACGCTCCTCGGGCCGGTCGGCCTGGACACCCACCACGGCAAGCAGCACGACACCGGCCCGGACCCCTCCCAGCAGGCATTCACGATCGACTGGGACCGGCGCAAGGCGGTCTGCCCACGCGGCGCGGTCAGCATCAGCTGGTCCGACCAGGTCAAGCCCAGCGGCACCCCGATCACCCGGATCCAGTTCGCCGCCACCGACTGCCGCCCCTGCCCACTGCGCTCGGCCTGCACGCGGGCGTCCGAGAAGGGCCGCTACGGACGCAGCCTGACCCTGCTCCCGCGTGAGCAGCAAGAGATTCTGAGCCGGCGCCGACAGGAACAGCAAACCGAGGAATGGAAGAAGCGGTACGACATCCGAGCCGGTGTCGAGGGCACGATCTCGCAAGCCGTCCACCGCACCGGAATCCGCCGCACCCGCTACACAGGACTGTCCAAGACCCACCTCGGCAACGTCCTCGCCGCCACCGCGATCAACATCATCCGACTCGACGCATGGTTGACCGAAACCCCGCTCGGCGGCACCAGGACCTCACACCTGGCCCGCCTGGAACTCGCCGCGTGAACCACCAGCACTCGACAGCCAGTTTGCGGATTTCCCAACGGAGTCCTTCAGGCCGGGGATGAATCGGACTCCTGCGGAGCAGGGCAGGGATAGCCGGATCGCCGTCGGGGCGGTCCGGCGCCCCGCCCCGCACGGCGGTGATGCCGCCCACCGTGATCGAGAGCTCTCGACTGTCAGTGGTCTCGGGTAGGTTCGGATGCATGACGACGGAGGCTGGCACGAAGGACACCGGGCATGCCCGGTACACCTTCCGTGTGCGCCTGTCGGCTACCGCGCGGCGCGCACTCGAAGCGGAGTGGGCGCGCTGCCGGTGGATCTGGAATGAGTGCGTCGCGAAGTCCCGGCAGGTCCACGCGCAGGGCCGGGCGACGGGTGAGAAGTTGACCTGTGGTCCGGGGCAGTTGGACAAGATGCTGACCGAGGCCCGCGGGGTGACGCCGTGGCTGGCTGAGGGCGCGAGCGTGCCGCAGCAGCAGGTGATTCGGGACTTCGCCAGGTCGAGGGCGAAAGCGCTGAAGGACATCAAGGATCGGTTGCCGATGCACCGGCGGGCCGGGATGCCCCGCTTCAAGAAGAAGCGGGAGGCGCGGCCCAGCCTCAACTACACCAGGCGCGGTTTCCGCCTCAGGGACGGCCGCCTGCACCTTGCGGGCCGGATCGTGCTGAGGGTGGTGTGGTCGCGGGAGCTTCCGGCCGACCCGTCGAGTGTGCGGGTGTACCAGGACACGCTCGGGCACTGGTATGTGTCCTTCGTCGTTGCCGCGCGGAGTGAACCGCTCGCTCCCACGGGGCGCGTGCTCGGGGTGGACTGGGGTGTGACGGAGACCGCCACCACCACGGACGACGCCTACGATCTGCCGCATGCCGAGCACGGCAGGCGGGCCGCGCAGCGGCTGGCGAGGTATCAGCGGATGATGGCCCGGCGGCGGCGTCCGAAGGGACATCCCGCATCCGCGGGCTACCGGCAGGCGCAGGCACAGGCGGCGAAGCTGCACAAGAAGATCGCGCGGCAGCGGGAGGACACCGCCCGCAAGTGGGCCAAGCGGGTGATGCGCGGCCACGACGGGGTTGCGGTGGAGGACTTCAGGCCGAGGTTCCTGGCGAAGACCACCATGGCCCGCAAGGCGGCCGATGCCGCCATCGCCGCGACGAAGCGTGCCCTGTGCGAGATGGGCCGCAAGCACGGGCGGGACGTCCGTCTCGTGCACCCGGCGCACACCACGATGGACTGTGCCACGTGCGGAGCGAGAACCAAGCACGCACTGCCTCTGTCGATGAGAACGTATGCCTGCACCGTGTGCGGAGCGGTGTCCCCCAGGGACGAGAACTCCGCCCGCGTGATGCTGGTCCGGGCAGGTTGGAACCCGGACGGTGTCGAGGGCGTAAGACCGCCGGGGCCGCCGGCTCCGGTGGCGGCCTGAGCCGTAAATCCCCGCTCAGCCCTGGAGGGCGACGCATTCCCCTCCCTTCAGGGAGGGGAGCCTTCAAGGAATCCCCGTCAGTGCGAGGTGAGGGTGCTCCCCGGTCATGGGAGGCGGGAGGGAGGGGTACTCGGGGTCTTTGGGACCGGCACGGACGCGCGTGGGAGGCCCGATGAGTGAGAGCACCCCTTCGCAGGCCGAGGGCGAGCGGGAGCCGGGCACCGCGGAGGCCGAGCAGCCGCCGCGTACGACTTCGTCCCAGGCGGAGGGCTAGGACACCGCGGACGAGAACGCCGAGGAAGGCGACGAGGAGTGAGGGAGGCGCCATGAGCACGGCACACACCAGCGTCCCCGAGGTGCTGGCGGCGCTGAAGGACGTGTCGTACCCGGCCGACAAGGACCGCCTGGTCACGGCCGCCCGCGAGGCGGGCGCGTCGGACGAGGTCGTCAAGGCCCTGCGCGGCATCCCGGCCGAGCAGTACGGGGGTCGTGACGACGTGGCGAGGTCCGTACGGGTCGATCCGGACTCGGACATCGGCCGCACTGCGGCACAGCGCGCGGAACAGGCGCGGGAAGGCGGCAAGCCCGGCCTCTCCCAGCACCTGCGGGAGGAGCCCAAGACGCCCATCCAGGAGGAGTTCGACCGCTGAACCGCGAGGACCGCCGGGCCGTCGGCAGCCGGCGTTGACGGCCCGGTGTGCCGCTTCTAGCGTGAGCAGACACGTCTAGACAGGTGGGCAGGGGGCTCGGGGATGACGCAACCGCAGGACCCGACGGGAACAGCCGACGGCAGATCCACCGGCAGCGCGTTGCAGGTGGAGACGCACGGACTCGACGTGATCGGGGACGCCGAGCGCAAGGGAACCCCGCGGACGCTGTTCTGGCCCTGGTTCGGCGCCAATGTCTCCGTCCTCGGCCTGAGCTACGGTGCCTTCGCGTTGGGCTTCGTGATCTCCTTCTGGCAGGCCCTCGCCGCCGGCGTGCTCGGCATCGTCGTCTCGTTCCTGCTGTGCGGATTCATCGCGGTCGCCGGCAAGCGCGGCTCGGCGCCCACGATGGTGCTCAGCCGGGCGGCGTACGGAGTGCGCGGCAACCGGCTGCCGTCGGTGATCTCCTGGATGCTCACCGTCGGCTGGGAGACCGTCCTCACCGCGCTCGCCACGATGGCCACCGCGACCGTCTTCGGCCGCCTCGGCTGGGGCGGCGGCACCGATACCAAGGTGGCCGCCCTCGTGGTCGTGGCCGCGCTGACCGTCGTCGGCGGAGTCATGGGCTTCGACCTGATCATGCGGCTGCAGACGGCGATCACCGTGATCACCGGCGTCCTCACCGTCGTCTACGTCGGCCTCGTCGCCGACCACATCCACTGGAGCACGGTGAGCGCCGTCCCGCCGGGTTCCGCGCAGGAGTTCATCGGCGCGCTGGTGTTCATGATGACCGGCTTCGGCCTGGGCTGGGTGAACGCCGCCGCCGACTACTCCCGCTATCTGCCCCGGAGTTCGTCCGGCCGCGGGGTGATCGGCTGGACCACGTTCGGTGCCTCGGCGGCCCCGCTGCTCCTGCTGGTCTTCGGCCTGCTGCTGGCCGGTTCCTCGCCAGCGCTGAGCAAGGCTATCGCGGCCGACCCGATCGGCGCGCTCACCACGATCCTGCCGACCTGGTTCCTGGTGCCGTTCGCCGTGGTCGCCGTCCTCGGTCTGGTCGGCGGCGCCGTCCTCGACATCTACTCCTCGGGCCTCGCCCTGCTCTCCGCCGGCCTGTGCGTGCCCCGCTATCTGGCCGCCCTGCTCGACGGCGTCCTGATGATCGCCGGCTCGGTCTACATCGTGTTCTTCGCCGGTGACTTCCTCGGCCAGTTCATGGGCTTCCTCACCACGCTGGGCGTCCCCATCGCCGCCTGGTGCGGCATCGTCCTCGCCGACCTCGCCCTGCGCCGCCGCGACTACGACGACGGCGACCTCTACCGTCCGCACGGCCGCTACGGCGACATCCCCCTGCCGCCCCTGTTCCTCACCCTCGCCGCCACGGCCGTCGGCTGGGGCCTGGTCACCAACACTGCGGCGAGCTGGCTGACCTGGCAGGGGTATCTCCTCGGTCCGCTCGGCCTCGGGGGCAAGACCGGTGCCTGGGCGTACGCCAACCTCGGCGTCCTGGTGGCGCTGGCGCTGGCCTTCCTCTGCACCCTGCTGACGGGCCGGGGCCGGGTCCGTGCCCAGGAGGCGCAGGCGCCGAGCCCGGTGACCGACGCGGGGGTGCTCCAGCCATGACCGCCGGACACCTCGCCGTCATCGACATGCAGCGCGTCTTCGCCGACCCGGCGAGCCCGTGGGCCACCCCCCGGTACGCCGACGCGGTGGCGGGCGTACGCAGCCTGCTGCCGGCCTTCGCCGACCGCGTCACCTTCACCCGCTTCCTGGCCCCCGCGACACCGGCCGGGGCCTGGCGCGCCTACTACGACGCGTGGCCCTTCGCCCTGCAGCCCCCGGACGCCGAACTCTGGCAGCTGTCCGAGGAGTTCGCCGACCCGGCCGGCCAGGTCCTGGACGCCACCACCTTCGGCAAGTGGACCCCGGAGCTCGCCGCCCGCGTCGGCCCGGAGGGCCGCCTGGTCCTGGGCGGTGTCAGCACCGAGTGCTGCGTGCTCTCCACCGCCCTGGCCGCCGCCGACGCCGGCACCGAGGTGCTGGTGGTCGCGGACGCCTGCGCGGGCGTGGACGACGACTCCCACCTCAAGGCCCTGCAGATCATGGAGCTGTACCGGCCGCTGGTCCGGGTCACCACCGGCGACGAGCTGCTCGCCGAGGCCGGGCCGTGACCGGCGTCCCGCTCAAGCACCAGCGGATCAGCCGGATCCTCGCCCGGGAGATCCGCGACGGCAGCCGCCGAGCCGGCGAGCGGCTGCCCGGCGAACACACCCTCGCCGAGCGGTTCGGCGTCAGCCGTACGACCATCCGCGCGGCCCTCGCCGAACTGTCCGAGGAGGGCCTGATCACCACCCGCCCCGGAAAGGGCTCGTACGTCCTCTTCGACGGCCGCCCGCCGGACGACCGGTTCGGCTGGGCCCGCGCCCGGGCCGTGCGGGGGGCGGACACCGCCGTGCGGACCCTCGCCGTACGCGAGGCGCACGAGGACGCCCTCGCCACCGAACTCGGCCTGGACAAGGACGAGTTCGTGTGCGTGGAGCGGACCGGTGAACTGGTCGCGGACGGGACCGTGGTGTCGTACGAACGCCGTTTCCTGCCGCCGGTGCCGCTGATCCGCGAGCTGCCCGCCCGCGGCCTCGGCCAGGAGTCGGTCACCGAGCTGCTCGTGCGCGCGGGGCTCAGGCCCGACCACGGGGAACAGCGGGTCTCCGGGCGGCCGGTCGACGCCCGGGAGGCGGAGCTGCTGCGCCGCGCTCCGGGGGACTGGTTCCTGGAGACGCGGCGGACCAGCCGGGCGGCCGACGGCACCTTCGTCGAGCATGTCGTCGGCCTGCTCGACCCCAAGCACTTCGAACTGACCCTCACGTTCGGCTGACGCCGACGCGTTGCCGCGTCAGGAGCGCCCCGTCCCCTGGTAGAGGTCCAGCTCCCCGTCGAGCTCCACGGCGAGCACGGTGGCGTACTCGTCCACGTCCCCGCCGCCGGTGCGTCCAGCCAGGTCACCCCCGGTACCTCGTGCAGCCCGCCGGTGACGCGGTGGTCCAGCTCGGCGCCCGTCCCGAGCGCGCTCACCCGGCGCACCCGGTTGCGCAGGCCGCGTACGGAGACGGTCTCGCGCGGCGCGTCGAAGCAGAAGAGGTACAGCGTCCGCCGGTCGGCCGACAGGGTGCTCGGGCCGTAGTGATGTCCCGGCGGCAGGCCGGCCACCGTGCCGTACACGGCCTCGGCGTGCCGGCCGATCCACGCCCCGAGCCCCGCCAGGCGCTCCGCCTGCTCCGCGGTGATCGTGCCGTCCTCGCGCGGGCCCACGTCGAGCAGCAGGTTGCCGCCCGCGCCGATCGTCTCCGTGAAGTAACGCAGCAGCTGGCGCACCGACTTGTGGTTGTGGTCGCGGTGCTGGAATCCCCAGGAGTCGTTGACGGTCAGGCACAACTCCCAGGGACCGCCGGGCGCTTGGAGCGGCACGCCCTGCTCCGGGGTGGCGTAGTCGCCGTGGCTCAGCATGCGCGCGTTCAGGACCGTCTGCGGATGGCCGGCCAGGATCCGCGCGGCCAGGGCGTCAAGGCCCCACTGCTCCTCGGTGCGCTCCCACTCGCCGTCGAACCAGAGCAGATCCGGACGGAACCGGTCCACCAGCTCCCCGACCTGACCGTCCCTGTAGGCGAGGAACCGCGCCCAGGCCGCCGGATCCTCCTCGCCGGGCCGGGCATGCGCCAGCGGGTTCGGGGGATCCTCGTCGGGGGCCGGGTGCTCGCGTAGTCGGGGTGGTTCCAGTCCGAGTGGGGGTAGTAGAGGCCCACCCGCAGGCCGCGCTCGCGCAGCGCGTCGGCGTACCCGGCGATCAGGTCACGCCCCGCCGGGGTACGGCGCACCACGTTCAGATCGCCGTGGGCGCTGTCCCACAGGGCCACACCGTCGTGATGACGCGCCGTGAGCACGGCGTACCGGGCACCGGCACGGGCGAACAGGTCCGCCCAGGCACGCGGGTCGTAGCGGGACGCGGTGAAGCCGTCGAGCTGCTTCATGTACTGCTCGTGGGACACCTGTCCGGTGTAGAACGACCAGGACTCCGGGACCCCGTCCACCGGGTAGACGCCCCAGTGGACGAAGATCCCAGCTTGGCGTCGCGGAACCATGGCTGCATCGGCATACGGGCACGCTAGGACCTGTCCGGGCGGTCCCGCGCGGGTGACGGCCGATCTCGCCGGCCGGCTTTCACCCTCCCCGGCCACCACCGGGGCCTGACCGCCATCGGATCTCCCGCCGATCCTCACGCATGTCCCGCGGTCCACCGGGTACGCGAGGCGAAGCACGCCCGGGGACGCCGTTTCGCCCCTGGTGTGGCCTGTACGACCGTCGCTACCTGGGGACCTGCCATGGAGACACCCGCACACAACGACCTGCCGACGCCGGCCCAGCAGGCGCTGGACGCGCTGACCGTCAACGCCGAGGACCAGGCCGCGCTGGACGTCCTCGCCCACAGTGACGTGCTCGTCCCGGTGCCGGACGACGCGGTCGACGGGGAGGGCGCCGACGCCACGACCGTGGCCCTGCCCGTCCTGGAACAGCCCGGAGGCGACCCGGTCGTCCCCGTCTTCACCACGGAGGGCGAGATGGCCGGGCTGCTGCCGTTCGTCTCCCGCTACCGCCTCATCCCGCTCGGCGCCCTGGCCTCCCAGTGGCCCGACGAGGATCTCTCCCTGGCCATAGACGGCAGCTCCACCCACGCCCTGACCCTCACCTCACAGGGGGTGCGCACGCTGCTGGCCCGCTGACCAGGCGCCCCGAAGGGGCGCGGAGAACGGGGCGAGAGACCACGAGCGACCCGCACCCGCGCACGAAAGCGATCACCCCACCCCGTGGGCGACAAAAATAGGCCCATGGAATACATCGCCGGCGCGGCCGGGGCACTGGTCCTGGTGCTGGTCCTGACCAGCATCCTGCGCACCCTCGTGGTCCCCCGAGGCCTCTACTCCGCGCTGGTCTTCCGCCTCTGGTGGGCCCTGCGCCGGATCCTGTGGCTGACATCCGTCCGCAAGGACTACGCATCCATCGACCGCGCACAGACCTGGCTGGCCCCGCTGATGCTCATCGGCATGCTCGCCACCTGGCTCGCCGGTGCGCTGCTGGGCTTCGGCCTCCTGCTGTACTCGCTGTCCCCGCTGTCCTGGACCGCCGCGTTCCGGGAGGCGGGGTCCAGCCTGTTCACCCTCGGCTTCGCCAGCGGCGCCCGGCTGAAGCTGTCGGTCCTCGACTTCGTCGCCGCGGCCACCGGGCCGGTCCTGATCGCGCTGCAGATCGCCTACCTGCCCACCCTGTACGCCGCCTACAACCGCCGCGAACTGGAGGTCACCCTGCTCCAGGCACGGGCCGGCGAGCCCGCCTGGGGGCCGGAGATCCTCGCCCGGCAGTGGCTGGTGGACACCGAGACCGCGCTGCCGACGCTGTATCGCGCCTGGGAACGGCTCGCCTCGGACATGGGCGAGAGCCACTCGACGTACCCCATCCTGCTGACCTTCCGTTCCCCGCGCCCGCACCGCAGCTGGCTGGTCGGTCTGGTCGCGGTGATGGACGCGGCCGCGATGCAGCTGGCCCTGGACCCGCGGCTCGCCCCGCCGGAGGCCCGGCTGGTGCTGCGGGCCGGCTTCACCGCCCTGCGCGACATCGCCCGCGCGCTGCGCCTCCCCTTCGACGCCGACCCGTCGCCGGACGCGACCATCCGGCTCACCTTCGCCGAGTTCGACGCGGCCGTGGCCATGCTGGAGTCGGCCGGGTTCCGGGCCCAGCGCCCGCCGAAGGAGGCCTGGCCGCACTTCCAGGGCTGGCGGGTCAACTACGAGGCGATCGCCTACGAACTGTGCCGGCGCTGCGACGCCGTACCCGCGCTGTGGACCGGTCCCCGTGACTTCCCCGGTGGGTCGATCCCGCCCGAGCGCCCGGCGGACCGCAGGCCGGGCGAAGGACGGCCGGAACTGCCCCCCGCCGCCGGATAGTCCCCGGCCCGCGGCGGGAAGATCCAGCGAGGACAGGTCCGGACGCGTGTGAAGGAGCGGATGGTCGTGAGGGTCGTCGTGCTGGGCACCGCCGCCGGTGGCGGTTTCCCGCAGTGGAACTGCGCGTGCTCACCGTGTACGGCGGCACGGGACGGCAAGCTGCCCTCCCGCACCCAGGAGTGCGCCGCCGTCACCGGCAACGGCCGCGACTGGTGGCTGCTGAACGCCTCGCCCGATCTGCGCACCCAGCTCGCCGCCACACCGGCGCTGTGGCCGGGACCCGGCCCCCGGGACACCCCGCTGCGTGGCGTCCTGCTCACCGACGCCGAGGCCGACCACGTCACCGGCCTCGCCGAACTGCGCGGGGCCGCGGGCCTGAAGGTGTACGCCACCTCGCCGGTCCGCTCCGTGCTGGCGCCCGCCCGGGCCGCCCTGGACCGCTACGCGCCCTGGGAGTGGGCCGACAGCCTGGCCGACGGCGGGTTCGTGCTGGCCGGCGGGCTGGTGGTCACGGCCCATCCGCTGGGCGCGAAGATCCCGAAGTACGTGCCGGCCCAGCCGCCGGGACCGGCCGGCCCGTGGGTGACGGCGTACCGCGTCGAGGACCTGGCCAGTGGGGGAGTGCTGGTGTACGCGCCCTGTGTGGGCGGCTGGAGCCCAGAGCTGGACGAGCTGTGCGCCGAGGCCGACTGCGTGCTGCTGGACGGCACCTTCTACGCGGCCGACGAGATGGGCACGACGATACGGTCCGGGGCCGGGCAGGCCGCCATGGGGCACCTGCCGGTCACCGGCCCGGAGGGCACCCTCGCCGCCCTGGCCCGGCATCCCGGCGCCCGCCGGATCTACACCCACCTCAACAACACGAACCCGCTGCTCGACCCCGCCTCACCGGCACGCGCGCGTGTCGCCGAAGTGGGCGTCGAGGTGCTGGCCGACGGGACCGAGCTGGTGCTCTAGTGATCCCGCCCGCTGCTCCAGCGCTCCTGCCCGGTCAGCATGCGCTCCAGCACCGCGCGCTGCAGCGGCAGCACCTCGGCGTGCAGGGCGCGGCCCTTGGGAGTGAGCGCCACCCACACCCCGCGCCGGTCCTCCGCGCACACCGAGCGCTCCACCAGCCCGTCCTTCTCCAGCCGGCCGATCAGCCGGGACAGCGCGCTCTGGCTGAGATGAACCCGGCCGACCAGGTTCTGCACCCGGCACTGGTCGCCCTGCGCGGGCGACTCGGCCGCCAGGATGTCCAGCACCTCGAAGTCGCTGGCGCCCAGCCCGTGCGGGTGCAGGGCCCGGTCGATCTCGCACATCGTGCGCGCGTGCACGGCGAGTATGTCCCGCCACCGTTCCTCGAGCCGGGCGTCGGCCGTCTTGACTGCCATACCCGCACCGTAGCACCGATCCGGCCGATCGTTGACTGTGCAACTAGTGCGGGTGCAAGCGGAGGGTGGGGTGCTCAGGCGGCCGGGTCCTGGAGGAGGCCGATCAGGTTGCCGTCGGGGTCCTTCACCGACGCGATCAGCCTGCCGTTGCCGACGTCGCGCACGTCCTGGACCACCTCGGCGCCCGCCGCCAGCAGGGCCGCGAGGCGCTCCCGGAGATCGGTGACGTGCCAGAACGGCACCGGCCCGGTCAGGCCCTGGGCATGCCCGTTCGGGTCGAGGCCGACGTCCTGTCCCTCGGCCTTGAAACCGACGTAGTAGGGCTGGTCCGCGTACGGCTCGACACCCAGCAGAGCGGTGAACAGGGCCTTGGCGCGGTCCTTGTCCTTGACGGGGTAGATGATCGTCTGCACGCCGGCGGTCATGGGACTCTCCTTCTGAGGCGCGTGGCCCGACGGGTTTTCCGCCGGTGCACCTCACGCTAGAGCGGGGGAGCCCGCCGCGGCTTCTTCGATCCTGACCGGTTGCGGGTCCCCCCGGTGGATCACTCGTTGTGCAGCACCTCCGCCACGGTGAGCCGGGCGGCGCGCCGGGCGGGGACGAGAGCGCCCAGCACGGCGATCACCAGACCCGCCAGTGCCACTTCGGCCAGCTTCGGCGCGTGCCAGACGTCCGTCATGTACGACGGCAGGGTGATGTCGATCCCCGCCGCCATCCGGGGGACGACCACCTCGTAGGCGGCGATGCCCAGCGGGACGCCCAGCACCGACCCGATCACGCCGAGCACGGCCATCGACGTCACCGTCATCACCGTCACCTGGCGCGGGGTCATGCCGATCGACTTGAGCATGCCGAGGTCGCGACGCCGGTCGTGGGTGTTGAGCACGACCGTGTTGAACACGCCGAGGGAGGCGACCAGGGCCAGCAGCAGGGTGAGGGCGGTCGCCGAGTCGATGATGGTCCGGGCGCCGCTGCTCGGGCCGGTCAGCTGGGTGCTGAGGCCCTTGTCGACGGCTCGGGCGGCGCGAGCGTACGCGGTCCCGTCCCCGCCCTCGCGCAGTTTGACGTGATAGGCGACCGCCTTTCCGCCCGGCCCCAGTGCGGTGAACGTCGACCAGGCGCCGACGACCACCCTGTCGTTCTGCTGCATCAGCTCGCCGACCACGGTGACCTCCTCCTCGCGGCCGCTCTTGCGCAGCCGGAGGGGTCACCGATGCGCACCCCGTTGCGGCGCAGGAAGGCCGAGCCGACCACGACCTCTCCCGGACGGTGCATCCAGTGCCCCCCGGACGAGCACGTCGTCCAGGGGCAGGTCCGGCCCGCGCCTGCCCTCGAAGACGATCCTCTGTGCGGAACCCTCGAGCCGCGCGTCCTCGTCCGCCCGGGCCGTCACCCGTGCCGCGCCCGGCAAAGAGCCCAGCAGCGACTGGAGTTCGCGGTCGCCGTGGACCGGCAGCACCTGTTTGCCATCGACGTAGCCGCCTGCGTACACCGTGACGTCGTACGCACCTTTGCCGCCGTCTTCGAAGAGGGTCATCGTCGTCGCCAGCCCCGTCGCGAACGTCACCGTGGTCACCCCCAGGACCACCGCGGCCAGTGTGAGCGCGCTGCGTGCGGGCCGGGCGAACGGCAGCCCCGCCCCGAGGCTCACCGACCGCGGCAACCGCAGCCCCGCGAGCCGTCGCTGGATGCCGAGCGCCCGCCCGGCACGCGGTGCGCTGCCCGCGCTGATCGCTCGCGCCGCCGACAGCCGCTGGCTCAGGGCACCACCGCCGACATGGTCCAGATCGGCAACGAGATCAACGGCGGCATCCTGTGGTCCGAAGGCTCGACGGACAACTGGAGCCGGCTGGCCGGTCTGCTCAACTCCGGCTACGACGCGGCCAAGGCCGTCAGCTCCTCCACGGTCGTCGCGCTGCACCTGGCCAAGGGCGGGGACAAGTCCGGCACCGAGTGGTGGTTCGACAACGCGGTCGCCAACGGGGTGAAGTTCGACGCGATCGGCCTGTCGTACTACGGCTACTGGCACGGCCCGCTCTCCGACTTCCAGACCACCCTGGACGAGGCGGTCTCCCGCTACGGCAAGCCGGCGTTCGTCGCCGAGACGGCCTACCCGTTCACCGGGTTCCTCCGAGGATGCCCCGGCCGTCAGGCCGGGGAGGAATCGGACTCCTGCGGAGCAGGGCAGGGATAGCCGGATCGCCGTCAGGGCGATCCGGCGTCCACCCCGCACGGCGGTGATGTCGCCCACCATGATCAAGAGCTCTCAACTGTCAGTGCTCTCGGGTAGGTTCGGATGTATGACGACAGAGGCGACCACGAAGGACGCCGGGCATGCCCGGTACACCTTCCGTGTGCGCCTGTCGGCTGCCGCGCGGCGGGCATTGGAAGCGGAGTGGGATCGCTGCCGCTGGATCTGGAATGAGTGCGTCGCGAAGTCCCAGCAGGTGCACGCGCAGGGCCGGGCGACGGGCGAGAAGCTGACGTGTGGTCCGGGGCAGTTGGACAGGATGCTGACCGAGGCACGCGGGGTGACGCCGTGGCTGGCTGAGGGCGCGAGCGTGCCTCAGCAGCAGGTGATACGCGACTTTGCCAAGTCCCGTGCGAAGGCCTTGAAGGACATCGAGAACCGGTTGCCGCAGCAGCGCCGGGCCGGGATGCCCAGGTGGAAGAAGAAGCGGGAGGCGCGGCCCAGCCTCAACTACACCAGGCGCGGTTTCCGCCTTAAGGACGGCCGCCTGCACCTGGCGGGCCGGATCGTGCTGAGGGTGGTGTGGTCACGGGAGCTGCCCGCCGGCCCGTCGAGTGTGCGGGTGTACCAGGACGGCCTCGGGCACTGGTATGCGTCCTTCGTCGTCCCGGCTCAGGTTGAGCCGCTCTGTGAGAGCGGCCGCGTCCTGGGCGTGGACTGGGGGGTGAAGGAGACCGCCACCACCACCGACGACGCCTACGATCTGCCGCATGCCGAGCACGGCAGGCGGGCCGCGCAGCGGCTGGCGAGGTACCGGCGGATGATGGCCCGGCGCCGGCCTTCGAAGGGACAGCCCGCATCCGCGGGCTACCGGAAGGCGCAGGCACAGGCGGCGAAGCTGCACAAGAAGATCGCGCGGCAGCGCGAGGGCACCGCCCGCAAGTGGGCCAAGTCCGTGGTGCGCGGCCATGACGGGGTTGCGGTGGAGGACTTTCGGCCGAGGTTCCTGGCGAAGACGACCATGGCCCGCAAGGCGGCCGATGCCGCCATCGCCGCGACGAAGCGTGCCCTGTGCGAGATGGGCCGCAAGCACGGGCGGGAGGTCCGTCTCGTGCACCCGGCGCACACCACGATGGACTGTGCCACGTGCGGAGCGAGAACCAAGCACGCACTGCCTCTGTCGATGAGAACGTATACCTGCACCGTGTGTGGAGCGGTGTCCCCCAGGGACGAGAACTCCGCCCGCGTGATGCTGGTCCGGGCAGGTTGGAACCCGGACGGTGTCGAGGGCGTAAGACCACCCGAGCCGCCGGCTCCGGCGGCGGCCTGAGCCGTAAATCCCCACTCAGCCCTGGAGGGCGACGCATCCCCTCCCCCCAGGGAGGGGAGCCTTCAACCTGGCCCAGGACGACGCCCTGGAGAACCAGATCGACACCACAGGCGAGCTGGTCTCCGGCTACCCGGCGACCGTGGCCGGCCAGACCAAGTGGATGAACGACGTGGCGAGCATCGTGGAGGCCGTACCGAACCACCGCGGTCTCGGCGTCTTCTACTGGGAGGCGACCTGGACCGCCGTCCCCGGCAACGGCTGGGACCCGGCCGACGCAGCCTCCGGCAACGGCTGGGAGAACCAGGCCCTGTTCGGCTACGACGACAAGGCGCTCTCCTCCATGACGTGGTTCAGCCACCGCTGAACCACCGGTGACGGGCCCGGCCGTAAGGGGCGGCCGGGCCTTCGCCGATTTTCCGGGGTCATATGCCCCCTCCTCAGTCGTACGGCCGTTCGGTACCGGACAACGACCGCCGAGTCCGGGACGCGGCGGAGTCGGCCGCGCGACAGTGGGAACACTGCGTAACGAGCAGGTCGGGGACGGAGGCGGACGGATGATGGGAACTCCCTCGGGCCGGATGCGGCAGACGATTCTGGATTGGCTCAAGGAGCCCGCGGCCCACTTCCCGGCGCCCCGTCGCCGCGACCTCGCCGAGAGGGGAGTCACCGCGCGGGCCGTGGCCGCCAAGCTGGGCGTGCCCCGCCGGACCGCCGTCGCCCACCTGGACTTCCTCACCCGCCTCGGCCTGCTGCGCACTCGCCGCAGCTGCCGGGGCACGTGCTACCGGCGCGACGAGATCCGCATCGCGGAGGTGGCCCGGGTTTTCGAGAAGGGGTGGTGAGGGGACGAAAGACTCGGAATGGGCCGACCGACCGCGAAGGGCACGCGCATGGACCGACCCACGGAACTCCTCCCGCTCCACTACCTCTCGCTGGGCGCCCGTGGCCCCGAGGACGTGGTGGCCGACGCGGACGGCCGCGTGCTGACCGGAGTGGAGGACGGCCGGATCCTGCGCGTCCACGGTCTCGGCGACCCGCGCACGTCCCGTGTGGAGGTGTTGGCGGACACCGGCGGCCGTCCTCTCGGGCTCGAACCGCTCCCGGACGGCGGCCTGTTGGTGTGCGACGCGGAACGCGGACTGCTGCGCGTCGACCCCGCGGACGGCGCCACCGGCACCGTCCAGGTTCTCGCGGACTCGGCGGCGGGGGAGCGGCTCCGCTTCTGCAGCAATGTCGTCGCCCTGCCGGACGGCAGCGTGTACTTCACCGTCTCCAGCCGCCGCTACCCACTGGAGCAGTGGATCGGCGACATCGCCGAACACACCGGAACCGGACGGCTGCTGCGCCTTCCGCCCGCGGGCGGTGAGCCCGAAGTCCTCCTGGACGGGCTGCAGTTCGCCAACGGCCTGGCGGCCGGTGCCGACGGCTCCTTCCTGGTGATCGCCGAGACCGGCGCCTGCCGCCTCACCCGCTACCACCTCACCGGTCCGCGCGCCGGCCACGCCGATCCCTTCGCCACGCTGCCTGGCATGCCGGACAACCTCTGGCGCGAGGGCCCCGACGGCCCGCTCTGGGTTGCGCTCGCCAGTCCCCGGGTCCCGCCGCTGGAGCTGCTGCACCGCACCCCGCCCGCCGTGCGCGCCGCCGCCGCCCGGGCCGCCGTGCACGCGCCGTACCGTCCGAGCGGGACGATCGGGGTGATGGCGCTCGACGACACCGGACGAACCGTCCGGCACCTCACCCGCCGCCGCTCCGGATTCCGCATGGTCACCAGCGTCTGCGTGAGCGGGGACCACCTCGTCCTCGGCAGCCTGTGGGAGCCCGGCGTCGCGGTCTGCGCGCGGACCGCGGCCCGCTGACACGGCGGTACGCTGGTGCCCGGCCGTGATCACCCGTCGGGGCAGGCCGTACAGGAGACGCAACCGCATGACAGCCCCGGAAGCCCAGAGCCTCCGTGCCCGTCCCACCCCACGGCGGCGGTCCGAGTGGCGTGCCCAGATGCCCGTCGTCGCGGTGGTCGCCTTCGGCGGGGCCCTCGGCGCGTGTGCCCGCTACGGCCTCGCCCTCGCCTGGCCCACGCCGCCGGGCGGCTTCCCCTGGGCGACGTTCCTGACCAACGTCGTCGGCTGCGCGGTGATCGGTGTCTTCATGGTCCTCATTACCGACGTGTGGGCCGCCCACCGCCTCGTACGCCCCTTCTTCGGCACCGGCGTGCTCGGCGGCTTCACCACCTTCTCCACCTACGCCGTCGACATCCGCAAGCTGGTCGACGCCGGCCGCCCGGGCCTCGGGCTCGGCTATCTCGCCGCGACGCTGTGCGCGGCCCTCGCCGCGGTGTGGCTCGCCTCTGTCGCCGCCCGCCGGGTGCTGATCGGGAGGAAGCGATGACGTCACTCACCGGCCCGGCCCTCAGGCTGACCGTCTACATCGGCGAGGACGACACCTGGCGCCACAAGCCCCTCTACTCCGAGATCGTGCACCGCGCGCACGCGGCCGGACTCGCCGGGGCGAGCGTCTTCCGGGGGATCGAGGGCTTCGGCGCCTCCTCCCGCATCCACACCTCCCGCCTGCTGTCCCTGAGCGAGGACCTGCCCGTGGCGGTTGTCGTCGTGGACACCGAGGAGCGGGTACGGGCGTTCCTGCCGCAGCTCGACGAACTCGTCGACGAGGGGCTCGTGACCCTGGAGGAGTGCGAGGTCGTCCGGTACGTGGGGCGCGCCGGCGACCCCGAGGGCACGGATCCGAAGGGTAAGAAGTCGTTGTGAACTGGCTGCTCGTCATCGCGGGAGCCGTGGTGGGCGCACCGCTGCGCTATCTCACCGACCGTGCCGTGCAGGCCCGCCACGACTCGGTGTTCCCCTGGGGGACCTTCGCGGTGAACGTCACGGGCTCGCTGATCCTCGGGCTGCTCACGGGCGCCTTCTCCGCCGGGGCGGCCGGGCCCCATCTGCAGCTGCTGGTGGGCACCGGGTTCTGCGGAGCGCTGACGACGTACTCGACCTTCTCCTACGAGACCCTGCGGCTGACCGAGGCCGGTTCCGGCCTCTACGCTGCCGCCAACGTCGTGGCGAGCGTGGTGGCGGGGCTCGCCGCCGCGTTCGCGGGTGTCTCGATCGCCGGCGCCCTGTGGGCCTAGGCGCTTGCCAGAGCGCCGGGCGCAGCAAGTACTGTCTACAGCAATGTCGACCAACTCTCCTCAGAACTGGATCCCATGAGCGCCATCTCCGTCGGTCAGGCCGTCGTCCTCGGAGTAGTCGAGGGGGTGACCGAGTTCCTCCCGGTGTCCTCCACCGGTCATCTGAAGATCGCCGAGGGGCTCATGAGCATCCCCGTCGACGACAAGTCCGTCGTCGGTTTCTCCGCCGTCATCCAGGTCGGCGCCATCGCCGCCGTGCTCGTGTACTTCTTCAAGGACATCAAGCGGATCGTCTCCGCCTGGTTCCGCGGTCTGACCAACCGCGAGGAGCGCTACCACCACGACTACAAGTTCGCCTGGTGGGTGATCGCCGCCACCATCCCGATCGTCGTGGTCGGCCTTGCCGCCAAGAAGCTCGTCGAGGGGCCGCTGGGGTCGCTGTGGGTGGTGGCGGGCTCGCTGATCGTCGGCTCGGGTGTGATGTGGGCCGCAGACCAGATGGGCCGGCACAAGCGCGGCGAGGACGACACCTCGTTCAAGGACGCGATGTGGGTCGGCTGCTCCCAGATCCTCGCCCTGCTCTTCCCCGGCTTCTCCCGCTCCGGCGCCACCATGTCCACGGCGCTCATCCTGGACCTCGACCGCGTCGCTGCCACCCGGCTCTCCTTCTTCCTCGGCATCCCGGCCCTGACCGGCGCCGGTGTCTACGAGCTCAAGGACGCCCTCGGCGCGGGTGTGGGCGCGGCGCCGCTGGCCGTCGGCACGATCGTGTCGTTCGTGGTCGCCTACGCCTCCATCGCCTGGCTGCTGAAGTTCGTCGCCAAGCACTCCTTCAACGCCTTCGTGATCTACCGGATCGTCATCGGCGTGGGCCTGCTCGGCCTGCTCGGCGCGGGCGTGCTCAACGCCTGACCGAACCCTCCTGATCACCCACGGGGTGCGGATGCCTGCATTCAGGCGCCGCGCCCCGTGAATGTTTTCTTACGGAACGCCTTGACAGTCCTGGCGCGCAACCCGCAGGATCGCTCCCGTGAACCTGTCAGACAGCCAGACAGGTGGTCTGGGTCCCCGGCGTGTGAGCGCCATGGAAGCGGTCCTCGCCCACCTCCGCGGCGCCATCGAGCGCGGCGAGTACGCCATAGGCGACAAGCTCCCCTCCGAGGCCGAGCTGTGCCGCACCCTCGAGGTGTCCCGGCCCGTGCTGCGCGAGGCGCTGCGCGCGCTGCAGACGATGGGCCTCACGGTCTCCCGGACCGGCAAGGGCACCTTCGTCGTCGCGAACGCCGTGGAGGACCCCACGTTCGGCGACTACGCGGCCAGCGACCTGCTGGAAGTGCGCCGGCACATCGAGATCCCCGTCGCCGGCTACGCGGCCGTGCGGCGCACCCCGGAGAACCTGGACCACCTGGCCCATCTGCTCGACCGCATGGAGCGGGAGACGGACACCACGGCCTGGGTCGCGATGGACACCCTCTTCCACCTCGCGATCGCCGAGGCCGCCCAGAACCCGGTCTTCCGCCGGGTCATCGAGGAGATCCGCGACGCACTGGCGCGTCAGTCGGCCTTCCTCAACGAGCTGGGCGGCCGCCGCGAGCAGTCCAACCGCGAGCACCGGGCCATCGTCGAGGCGCTGATCGACGGTTCCGAACACGACGCGGTGGAGGCCATGAGCCACCACCTGGACCGCGTCGAGACGACCCTCACCGACATCGTGCGTCCCCAGCGGACGGACGATCTCCCCACGGAAGGCGGACCCGAGGCGTGAGCGAGCAGCACCTCAAAGACGAGACGCGCCCCTCGTCCGGCCATGTCGACGCCGGAGACGCCGGCTACAGCAAAGGCCTGAAGCACCGGCACGTCAACATGATCGCCATCGGCGGAGCCATCGGCACCGGCCTGTTCCTCGGCGCGGGCGGCAGGCTCGCCGACGCCGGGCCGTCCCTGTTCATCGCCTACGCCGTCTGCGGCGTCTTCGCCTTCATGGTCGTACGCGCCCTCGGCGAACTCGTCCTGTACCGCCCGTCCTCCGGCGCCTTCGTGTCGTACGCCCGGGAGTTCCTGGGTGAGAAGGGCGCCTACACCGCGGGCTGGATGTACTTCCTGAACTGGGCGACCACCGGCATCGCCGACATCACCGCGGTCGCCACCTACACCCACTACTGGGGCATGTTCTCCGACATCCCGCAGTGGGTGATCGCGCTCATAGCCCTGGCCGTCGTCCTCACCGTGAACCTGATCTCGGTGAAGATCTTCGGCGAACTGGAGTTCTGGTTCGCGATCGTCAAGGTCGGCGCACTCGTCGTCTTCATGTGCATCGGCATCTTCCTGCTGGTCACCCAGCACCCGGTCGTCGGCCACCACCCCGGCCCGTCCCTGATCACGGACAACGGCGGCATCTTCCCCAACGGCCTGCTGCCGATGCTGCTGATCATCCAGGGTGTCGTCTTCGCCTACGCCTCCGTCGAGCTGGTCGGGGTGGCCGCCGGTGAGACCGAGAGCCCCGAGAAGATCATGCCGAAGGCGATCAACTCGATCATGTGGCGCGTGGGCCTGTTCTACGTCGGCTCCGTCGTCCTGCTGTCCATGCTGATGCCCTGGAACGCCTACAGCGCCGGCGAGAGCCCCTTCGTGACCGTCCTGTCGCACATCGGCATCCCCGCGGCCGGCGACGTGATGAACCTGGTCGTGCTCACCGCCGCCATGTCCTCGCTGAACTCCGGCCTGTACTCCACCGGCCGCATCCTGCGCTCCATGGCCATGAGCGGGTCGGCGCCGAAGTTCACCGCGCGGATGAGCCGCAGCCAGGTGCCGTACGGCGGAATCCTGCTCACCAGCGGTATCTGTGTCCTCGGCGTGGGCCTCAACTACGTCGTCCCCGCCGACGCGTTCGAGATCGTTCTCAACTTCGCGGCGATCGGCATCCTCGCGACCTGGGGCATGATCATGCTGTGTCACCTGCTCTTCTGGCAGAAGACCCGGAAGGGTGAACTGATGCGGCCGTCGTACCGGCTGCCGGGCTCTCCCTGGACCGAAGTCGTGACGCTGGCGTTCCTCGCCTCCGTCCTGGTCCTCATGTACGCCGACGGCGGCGCCGGACGCACCACCGTGCTCTGTCTGCCGCTGATCGTCGCAACCCTGGTCGCGGGCTGGTACGGCATCCGCAGCCGGATATCCCGCACGTCCACCGGCGCCGACGCGTGACCCGCGTACCGGCCGACCCCGACCCAACGATGCAGGCAGTGATGTACAGCAGTTCCCCCGCGGACGCACCCGTCGTCCGCGAGCCCCTCCACGCCCCGGTCGCCCACCTCATCCGCGGTGAAGTCGTCGAGGGCATCCACTACGGCTCCGTCGTCGTCCTCGGCGCCGGCGGCACGGTGGAGTTCCAGCTCGGCGACATCGAGGCCGCCTTCTACCCGCGCTCGGCCGTCAAGCCCCTCCAGGCCGTGGCCATGCTGCGGGCCGGGCTGCCGCTCGACGGCGCACTGCTGTCGCTGGCCGCCGCCAGCCACTCCGGCGAGGAGCGCCACCTCGCCGGCACCCGGCACATCCTCGAACTCGCCGGACTCACCGAGGACGACCTGCGCAACGTCCCCGACATGCCGTTCGACCCGGCCGTCCGGGACGCCTGGGTGCGCGAGGGCCGTACGCCCTCCCGGCTCGCCCAGAACTGCTCCGGCAAGCACGCGGCCATGCTGTGGACCGCCAAGGTCAACGGCTGGTCCCTGGAGGACTACCTCGACCCCGAGCACCCGCTGCAGCAGGCCATCCAGGAGATCGTCGAGGACCTGACCGGACAGCGGGTCGCCCGGGTCTCCGTGGACGGCTGCGGCGCGCCGCTGTTCTCCATCTCCCTGCACGGCCTCGCCCGCGCCCTGTCCCGGATCACCACGGCCGCCCCCGGCACGCCCGAGGCGCGGGTCGCCGACGCCATGCGCGCCCACGCCGAGATGGCCTCCGGTGCGGGGCGCGACGTGGCGGCGCTGATGCGGGCCGTGCCGGGGTTGCTCGCGAAGGACGGCTTCGAGGGCGTGCAGGTCGCTGCCCTTCCTGACGGCCGTGCCATCGCCGTGAAGATCGCGGACGGGGCGAACCGGGCGCGGATTCCGGTCGCGGCGGCGGCGCTCGTTCGCGCGGGCGTGGATCCCGAGTCGCTGACCGCGTTCGCGGGGGAGCCGCTGCTGGGCGGCGGGGAGCCGGTGGGCCGGGTGCGTGCGGTGCGTGCGTTGGACCCTGTCGAGCTTCCCGCCTGCGCATAGGGATCCGTCGATTCCAGAGGGGACTGCGGTCCGCCGCCGGTCCGCCGGCCGTCCGTGGTCGATCGCGCACACGCGGCGGTAGCCGCACATCGACACAGCCCCGCGCCCCTTTCGGGGCGCCCTCACTTCCGTACCTCAGAAAGAGGACCGTTTCCTCATGACCGCCGCCACCACGCGCAGTGAGCACGACCTGCTCGGCGACCGTGACGTACCCGCCGACGCGTACTGGGGTGTGCACACCCTGCGCGCGACGGAGAACTTCCCCATCACCGGCACCCCGATCTCCGCCTACCCGCACCTGATCGACGCCCTGGCCGCCGTCAAGGAAGCCGCCGCACTCGCCAACGAGGAACTCGGCCTGCTGGCGCCGGAGAAGGCGCGTGCGATCGTCGCCGCCTGCCAGGAGATCCGGGCGGGCAAGCTGCACGACCAGTTCGTCGTCGACGTCATCCAGGGCGGCGCCGGCACGTCCACCAACATGAACGCCAACGAGGTCGTGGCCAACCGGGCGCTGGAGCTGCTCGGTCACGCCAAGGGCGAGTACGCGTATCTGCACCCCAACGAGGACGTCAACCTGGGCCAGTCGACCAACGACGTGTACCCGACCGCCGTCAAGGTGGCGACGGTGTTCGCGGTCCGTGGACTGCTCAAGGCGATGGCCGTACTGCAGGACGCCTTCGCCCGCAAGGCCGTCGAGTTCCGTGACGTGCTCAAGATGGGCCGTACACAGTTGCAGGACGCCGTGCCGATGACGCTCGGTCAGGAGTTCTCCGCGTTCGCCGTCATGATCGAGGAGGACCGCAGCCGTCTTGCCGAGGCGGTCGAGTTGATCCATGAGATCAACCTGGGCGCAACGGCCATCGGTACGGGACTCAACGCGCCCGCCGGGTACGCCGAGGCCGCCCGCCGGCACCTGGCCGACATCACCGGCCTGCCGCTGGTCACCGCCGCCAACCTGGTCGAGGCCACCCAGGACTGCGGTGCCTTCGTGCAGATGTCCGGTGTGCTGAAGCGGATCGCGGTGAAGCTCTCCAAGAGCTGCAACGACCTGCGACTGCTGTCCTCAGGCCCGCGTGCCGGCCTCGGTGAGATCAACCTGCCGCCGGTGCAGGCCGGTTCGTCCATCATGCCGGGCAAGGTCAACCCGGTGATCCCCGAGGTGGTCAACCAGGTCGCCTTCGAGGTGATCGGCAACGACGTCGCCATCACCATGGCCGCCGAGGCCGGACAGCTCCAGCTCAACGCGTTCGAGCCGATCATCCTGCACTCCCTGTCGGAGTCCGTCACCCACCTGCAGAGCGCCTGCCTCACCCTGGCCGAGCGGTGCGTGGCCGGCATCACCGCCAACACCGAGCGGCTGCGCGCCACCGTGGAGAACTCCATCGGGCTGGTCACCGCCCTGAACCCGCACATCGGGTACACGGCCGCCACCGAGATCGCCAAGGAGGCGCTCGTCACCGGCCGGGGCGTGGCCGAACTCGTCCTGGAGAAAGGCCTTCTGCCGGCCGAGCGCCTCGCCGACCTGCTGCGCCCCGAGGTCGTCGCGGGCAGCAGGGCACCTGCCGCCTGACCTGCGGTTACGGGCAGATATCAACCCGCATGCGAGTGGGCTCCAGGGCCGGTCCGGAGGCACAATGGTGATCATGACGACGTCGTCCCTCACTTTCCTGCCGGTCCTGGAGCGCATCGCCGAGGAGATCGAGCGCACGCCCGGCCGCGGCCGGGCCGCTGACTACATCCCGGCCCTGGCCGCCTGCGATCCCCGCCGCTTCGGCATGGCCGTCGCCGAGCTGGACGGCACGGTGTACGGGGTGGGGGAGTGGCGCGAGCCGTTCTCCACGCAGTCCATCACCAAGGTCTTCACCCTGGCCCTGGACCTGGCCCGCGAGGGCGACGAACTCTGGGAGCACGTGGGCCGCGAGCCCTCCGGCAACCCCTTCAACTCCCTGGTCCAGCTGGAGTACGAGAACGGCATCCCGCGGAATCCTTTCATCAACGCGGGCGCCCTCGTCGTCACCGACCGCCTCCAGACCCGTACCGGAGACGCGGCCGGCGAACTGCTGACCTTTCTGCGCACCGAGAGCGGCAACGTCACCCTGGACTTCGACAAGGAGGTCGCCGCCTCCGAGACCGCCCACGGCGACCGCAACGCGGCCCTCGCGCACTTCATGGCGTCCTACGGCAACATCGACAACGACGTGCCGAGCCTGCTCGACCAGTACTTCCGGCAGTGCTCCATCACCGCCTCCTGCGCCGACCTGGCCCTCGCCACCGGCTTCCTGGCCCGGCACGGCATCCGCGCCGACGGCGGCCGGCTGCTCACCCGCAGCCAGGCCAAGCAGGTCAACGCGGTGATGCTGACCTGCGGGACGTACGACGCCGCCGGGGACTTCGCCTACCGCGTCGGCCTGCCCGGCAAGAGCGGCGTCGGCGGCGGGATCATCGCCGTCGTCCCGGGCCGGTGCACGCTGTGTGTGTGGAGCCCCGGCCTGGACGAGCGGGGCAACTCGGTGGCCGGAGTGGCGGCCCTCGACCGGTTCACCACGCTGACCGGGCTCTCGGTGTTCTGACCGGCCCGCGTGGAGGATCAGCGCGCGCATCCCGGCCGCGTGCCCGATCCGCACGAAGTCCCGGTCGCCGACGACCGGCAGCGTGGGCGCCCGCAGTCCGCGCAGATCCTCGGCGCTCCACGGCAGCGGGGCGCGCGCGGCCGCCGAGCACTTGGCGAGCAGGTCCTGAAAGCGCTCGGCGTGGGGAGCGACCGCGGCGTACAAGCCGTCCTGCCGGTACGGCGCGGAGGCGACGACCAGCCGCCCGACCGGTCCGGTGCCGTACCGCCACCTCCGGCGCGGTCGGTCCGCCGAGGCTGAAGCCGAGCAGGTCCGCCTGCGCGGGCGGGACGGCGCCGTAGGCGGATCGCCCGCCACCGTGATCACGTCCTTTCCATGCGAAACGGGCGAAGAAGTGACCTCCCGTACGCCCGGAAGTCATCGTTGCTCACATGCCGGTCACATGCGGGCCGCCCGCCGGTGGGAGGAGCGTCGCCTTCCGGCCACCCGGCGTTGACACGCTGAAGCAGTGTTGGCCATGGCATTCCCCGTCGATCTCCGCCGCTGCCAGGTGCTCGGGCTGGCCGGCACCGCCTTTCTCGCGCTCGGCGGTGAGACGGCCGGTGCCCTGCCCGTGCAGGACCTCCTGGCACCCGCCTCGGTGCAGGCCGCGCTCGGCCTGGTCGGGGTGTACTTCGGTGTCGTCCTGCTGATAGCGGCCTGGGTGCTCCTCGGCCGCCTGGTGCGCGGCCCTCAGCCGCCCACCCCGCGCGCCCTGCTGCTGGTGCTCGCCGTGTGGACGGCACCGCTGCTGCTCGCGCCGCCGCTGTTCAGCCGGGACGTCTACAGCTATCTCGCGCAGGGCGCCATGGTCGACGCCCACATGGACGTCTACGCCCACGGCCCGGCCCAGCTCGGCGGCCCGCTCGCCGACGAGGTGGCCCCGATGTGGCAGCACACCGGCGCCCCCTACGGCCCCGCCTTCATGGCCCTGGCCTCCGCGCTCTCCGGCCTGACCCGCGGTCAGCTGCCGGCCGGCCTGCTCGGCATGCGCCTGGTCGCCCTGCTCGGCGTGGCCCTGATGGCGGTGGCGCTGCCCCGCCTCGCCCGGCACAGCGGCGCCGACCCGGCCGCCGCCCTCTGGCTCGGCGCCCTCAACCCGCTCGTCCTGCTGCACCTGGTCGCCGGCGCCCACAACGACGCCCTGATGCTCGGTCTGCTGGGGCTCGGCCTGGTCGCCGCGCGCGGGGAACGGCCGGCCGGCGGCGCCGTCGGAGCGGTCCTCGTCACCCTGGCCGCCCTGGTCAAGGCGCCGGCCGCGCTCGGACTGCTGGCGGTCGTGGCCCTCCAGGTCCGCTCCGGACGCCGTCCGCTGCCGGCCGTTCTGACCGCGGCGGCCGCCTCCGCCGTGACGACGGTCGCCGCCACCGCCGTCGCCGGCACCGGCTACGGCTGGATCGGTGCCCTGGCCACCCCCGTCTCCCCGCACAACTGGGCCCTGACCAGCCTGCTCGGCCGCGCCACCGGCGCCGTGCTGGAGCACCTCGGCAGCAGCCTGGCCCCGCTGGCCGTGCCGGCCTGGCATCTGCTCGGCCTCGCCGCCACCGCCGTCGCCGTGGCGCTGATATGGCTACGGCTGCGCGTGAGACCGGTGTACGCCCTCGGGCTCAGCCTGCTGACGGTCGCCGTGTTCGGCCCGGCGATCCGCCCCTGGTACGTGCTGTGGGGCCTGTTCCTCATCGCCGCCGCCGCGCCCAGCACCTCGGTGCGGCACCGGGTCGCGGCCCTCGCCGGCGTCCTCGCCCTCACCGTCCTGCCCAGCGGCGGCCCGGCCGACGCCGGGCAACTCGTGCTCGCCGTCTCCGGCGGCGTGCTCGGCGTGGTCGTCCTGTGGCAGGCCCACCAGGCGGCCCAGGCCCCGGCACCGGGACACATGGCGTGAGGGGGCCGCGTACGACCAGGGGCCGTCTGCTGCTGGTCCTCGTCCTCGGCGCCGCGGTCACCGTCTTCACGGCGACCGTGCCGCTGCTGCGCGACTTCTTCGACCTGCGCGTCTACTACGGCACCGTGCACACCTGGGCGCACCACGCCGGGCGGATCTACGACTACCAGGTGCCGGGCACCTCGTACGGCTTCACCTATCCGCCGTTCGCGGCGCTCGCCATGCTGCCGCTGGCGCTGCTGGGCCGGGACGCGGCGATCGTGGCGTCCCTGCTGGTCAACCTGGCCGCGCTGGCAGTCATCCTGCGCATCCTGGCCGGAGCACGCTGGCGGCGGCACGGCTGGTACCGCTGGTCGCTGTGCCTGTGCCTGCTCGCGCTGTTCGAGCCGCTGCGGGACACCTTCAGCTTCGGCCAGGTCAACCTGGTGCTGCTCGCCCTCGTCCTCGCGGACTGCCTGCTGCTGGCGACCGGCCGGGAGCGCTGGGCGGGCGCCGGGATCGGGCTCGCCGCCGCCGTGAAGCTCACGCCGGCCCTGTTCATCGGCCTGCTGCTGCTCGCCGGGCGGCGCCGGGCGGCCGCTGTCGCGACGGCCGTCGCCCTCGCGGCCACCGCGCTGGCCGCCTGGGCGGATCCGCGGGCGTCCCGCTTCTACTGGACCGAGGCGCTGTGGGACACCAGCCGGGTGGGCCGGCTCGACTACGTGTCGAACCAGTCGATCCAGGGTGTGCTGGCCCGGCTCGGCGAGCCGGGCCGCCCGCTGTGGGCGACGGCGGTCCTGCTGACCCTGTGCGTCTGGGCGTGGCGGACCCGGCAGGCGGTGCGGGCCGGTGACTGGACGGCGGCCTTCGCGCTCACCGGAGCGGCTGCCTGTCTGGTCAGCCCCATCACCTGGGTGCACCACCTGGTGTGGCTGCTGCCGTCGTTCGCGGTGCTGCTCCGCGCCGGGCACCCGCGGATCGCGGGCGCCCTGTACGCGGTGCTGTGCACGAGCGTGGTCTGGCTGTGGTTCGACGACGCCTCCGGCATCGGCGGCTTCCTCGGCAGCAACACCTACACCTGGATCACGCTGGGGTTGCTGCTCGGCCTGCCGACGGGTCAGCCGCGCGGGGCACGCCTGCTCCTGGCCCGCAGCGCCATCACCACGGCGGCCCGCAGCGCCACCACCGCGGCGCCGGCGACGAGCCCCGCGAGCCCCGCGACGACGGCGGGGCGCGGCCAGCCCGAGTCGTCCGGTGCCTGCGACGTGGCCGCGGCCACCGGCTTGGCCTTCGACGCCGGCCGCGACTTGACGCGCAGCCCGTCCAGCGAGCCGACCGGGTCCACCCGGCCGGCCGCGGCGAAGCCCCAGTCGAGCAGCTCGCGCGCCTCCTGGTACACCGCCAACCCGCCGCCCTCCTGAGGGTTCATCACGGTCACCACCAGCGTGCGGGCGCCGTGCCGGGCCGCGGCCACCAGGGTGTTGCCCGCCTTGGTGGTGTAGCCGTTCTTGATGCCGATCAGCCCGGGATACTTCGTCACGCCGCTCTTGCCGGTCAGCAGCCGGTTGGTGTTCCTGATGCCGTACGAGGAGCCGTCACCGGGGAAGTACGCCTCCGCGGTCGAGCAGTACCGGGCGAAGTCGGGATTGCGCAGGCCCTCCCGGCCGAAGAGCGCCAGGTCGTAGGCGGAGGACACCTGGCCGTCGGCGTCGTATCCGTCGGGGGAGACGACATGGGTGTCCAAGGCGCCGAGCGTGCGCGCCTTCGTCTGCATCTGGGCGGCCGTGGCCTCCCAGCCGCCGTTCATCGAGGCGAGCACGTGCACGGCGTCGTTGCCGGAGTTGAGGAAGACCCCGCGCCACAGGTCGGACACCCGGTAGGTGAGTCCCTCCCGGACGCCGACCAGGCTGCTGCCCTGGCCGATGTCCGCCAGCTCCGCGTTGCGCACGGTGTGCCGCATCCCGGCGGGCAGGGCGGGCAGCACGGTGAGGGCGAACAGGGTCTTCAGGGTGCTCGCGGGCGGCAGCTTGCGGTGCGCGTTGCTCGCGGCCAGCACCGCCCCGCTGCCGGCGTCGGCCACCACCCACGACAGCGCCGACACGTCCGGCACCTGGGGCGCGTCCTGGTGCGGCCGGACCAGGACGCCGGAGCGGTAGAGCTGGTTCGGCCCGGGCATCGCCGCCCGGGGCGCGGGCGGAGCGGGTTCCCCGGTACGGGGCCCGGCGGAGGCGGTGGCCGGGGCGAGTGCCAGCACGCCCGCCACGCACAGGGCACAGGCCGACTCGGCCACCCGATGAGAAAGTCCGGTGATCATGTGATCAACGTACGAACGGGTTCGCCGTCTCACGCGCTGGAAGGGCCGTTCGGCCCACGCGAGCAACCCGTAAGCCGCACCCGTCCGCCTGCATACGGGCTCAGCCGGTGGGCAGGGTGGGGCGGATCTGCCGCAGGAACGCGGCGTTGTCGGGGGTGGAGCGCATCCGCTCCAGGAGGGTCTCCAGACCGGACGGACCGCCCTCGCGGGAGCGCAGGACGCGGCGCAGACCGTGGACGGCCGTCAACTCGGCCGGAGTGAGCAGGAGTTCCTCGCGGCGGGTGCCGGTGGCGTCGAGGTCCACGGCGGGGTAGAGACGCCGGGCGGCGGATTCCCGGTCCAGGCGCAGCTCCATGTTGCCCGTGCTCTTCAGTTCCTCGAAGTAGTAGCCGTCGGCGCGCGAGCCGGTGTCCACCAGGACGGTGGCGAGGATGGTCAGCGAGCCGCCCTCCTCGGCCTGGCGGGCGGCGCCGAAGAACCGCTTGGGGCCGAGCAGCGCGCCCGCGTCGACACCGCCGCTCAGGGTGCGGCCGCCGGCAGCGGAGGCGTTGTTGTGCACCCGGCACAGCCGGGTCAGCGAGTCCAGCAGGATCACGACGTCCTCGCCGGCCTCCACCAGGCGCTTGGCCCGCTCCACGACGAGCTCGGCGAGGGCGATGTGCTCCTTGGGCGTCCGGTCGAAGGTGGAAGCGTACACCTCGCCGCGCACCGAGCGGCGCACCTCGGTGACCTCCTCGGGGCGCTCGTCCAGCAGCAGGACGATCAGCCGGCACTCGGGGTGGTTGCCGGCCACGGCGGCCGCGAGCTGCTGCAGCAGCACCGTCTTGCCGCTCTTCGGCGGGGCCACGATGAGTCCGCGCTGGCCCTTGCCGACCGGCGCGAAGAGATCGGTGACGCGCCCGGCCAGTCCCGACCCGGGGTGTTCGAGGCGGATGCGCTCGCGCGGGTGGAGCGGGGTGAGGTCGCGGAAGTGACGCCGGCCGCGCACGTCCGCCGGGCCGTGTCCGTCGACGCGGGTGACCTCGGTCAGCGCGCGCCGGTCACTTCGGACGCCTTCGACGAGGTCGCCCTTGCGCAGCCCATGGCGCCGGATCAGGTTCGGCGAGACCTGGGGATCGACGGGGGAGGCCAGCAGGTGCGCGGCCCGCAGATACCCCTTCCCCTGCGCGTCGATGTCGAGGACACCGGTGACGAGCCGGGCGGCCGGGGCCTGCTGGACCGCGGGAGGATGTTCGAGTGCGGTGGTCATGGTGGGAGGTCCTTTCACGGACGGGGAAAGAAAGCCGGGGAGGGGGGAGAGGCCGCGAGCGGGAGGCCTTGACAGCTGCCTCCGGGCGGCGGGAACGCCACCTCGGGTACGGCGGGATACGCCCTGGTCACGAGGTGGTGCGGAGAGGAAGCCCGGGCCGGTGGAAAGCCACGGCCGAGGGGCTGATGGAGAGGAAGCGGCACCGGTGCCCGTACGACGGGACACGCACAAGCGCTGATCGCACTATACCCATGCGCTCGGTTGGGTCAACATGATGGCGTCCGCGTCTATTCCCGCCCCGAGCCGGCAGCGCTCCTCCGCCGAGCCACCCTGCGCTTCCGCCCGACCGTCAGGAGAAGAACCCGTGGAGACCCCTCCCGCCCGGCCCCCGCACCGACTCGACCCCGCGGGCGGCTGCCCGCACACCGTCAACGCGCGGCTGCTGGCCGGCGGTGCCGTGGCCCCGGTGGAACTGCCCGGCGGGATCGAGGGGATGGCCGTACTCGGACACGAGGCGCTGAAGGAGTTCCTGCAGCATCCCGAAGTCGCCAAGAACGCACGCCACTTCCCGGACCTGCGGGAGGGCCGGATCCCCGCGGGCTGGCCGCTGCTGACCTTCGCCACCGTGCCGGGCATGACCACCGCGGACGGCGAGGACCACCGGCGGCTGCGGTCCCTGGCCGGCCGCGCCTTCACCGGGTTCCTCCGAGGATGCCCCGGCCTTCGGGCCGGGGAGGAATCGGACTCCTGCGGAGCAGGGCAGGGATAGCCGGATCGCCGTCAGGGCGATCCGGTGTCCACTGGGCACGGCGGTGATGCCGCCCACCATGATCGAGAGCTCTCAACTGTCAGTCCGCTCGGGTAGGTTCGGATGCATGACGACGGAGGCGACCACGAAGGACGCCGGGCATGCCCGGTACACCTTCCGTGTGCGCTTGTCGGCTACCGCGCGGCGCGCACTGGAAGCGGAGTGGGCGCGCTGCCGGTGGCTCTGGAACGAATGCGTGGCCAAGTCCCGGCAGGTCCACGCGCAGGGCAAAGCGGGTGGCGAGAAGCTGACGTGTGGTCCGGCGCAGTTGGACAAGATGCTGACCGAGGCACGCGGGGTGACGCCCTGGCTGGCTGAGGGCGCGTCGGTGCCGCAGCAGCAGGCGATACGCGACTTTGCCAAGTCCCGTGCCAAGGCGCTGAAGGACATCAAGGACCGGTTGCCGCAGCAGCGCCGGGCCCAGATGCCCCGCTTCAAGAAGAAACGGGAGGCGCGGCCCAGCCTCAACTACACCAAGCGCGGTTTCCGCCTCAAGGACGGCCGCCTGCACCTTGCCGGCGGGATCGTGCTGAGGGTGGTGTGGTCGCGGGAGCTGCCCGCCGACCCGTCGAGTGTGCGGGTGTACCAGGACAGCCTCGGCCACTGGTATGCGTCCTTCGTCGTTCCCGCGCAGAGCGAACCGCTCGCCCCCACGGGGCGCGTGCTCGGGGTGGACTGGGGTGTGAAGGAGACCGCCACCACCACCGACGACGCCTACGATCTCCCCCATGCCGAGCACGGCAGGCGGGCCGCGCAGCGGCTGGCGAGGTACCAGCGGATGATGGCCCGGCGGCGCCGTCCGAAGGGACAGCCCGCATCCGCCGGCTACCGCAAGGCGCAGGCACAGGCGGCGAAGCTGCACAAGAAGATCGCGAGGCAGCGTGAGGACACCGCCCGCAAGTGGGCCAAGTCCGTGATGCGCGGCCACGACGGGGTCGCGGTGGAGGACTTCAGGCCGAGGTTCCTGGCGAAGACCACCATGGCCCGCAAGGCGGCCGATGCCGCCATCGCCACTACGAAGCGTGCCCTGATCGAGATGGGCCGCAAGCACGCACGGGACGTCCGTCTCGTGCACCCGGCGCACACCACGATGGACTGTGCCACGTGCGGAGCGAGAACCAAGCACGCACTGCCTCTGTCGATGAGAACGTATGCCTGCACCGCGTGCGGAGCCGTGTCCCCCAGGGACAAGAACTCCGCCCGCGTGATGCTGGTCCGGGCAGGTTGGAACCCGGACGGTGCCGAGGGCGTAGGACCACCGGGGCCGCCGGCTCCGGTGGCGGCCTGAGCCGTAAATCCCCGCTCAGCCCTGGAGGGCGACGCATCCCCTCCCTCCAGGGAGGGGAGCCTTCAAACCCCGCCGGGTGGAGCAACTTCGGTCCCGCGTCGAGCAGTTGACCGCAGCCCTGCTGGACGACCTGACCGCCGCCGCGAAGGACGCGGACGGCGTCGCCGATCTGCGGCGGCACTTCGCCCTGCCGCTGCCGATGGCGGTCATCTGCGAACTCCTCGGCGTGGGGGCCGAGTTCCGCGGCCGGCTGCACCACCTCAGCAACCAGGTCGTGGCCACCGACATCGAGCCGGCCGAGGCCATCGCCGCCAACCGCGAACTCGTCGCGGTCCTGGGCGAGATCGCGGCGGCGAAGGCCGCGGCGCCCGCCGACGACCTCACCAGCGCGCTCATCGCCGCGCGCGACGAGGACGGCGACCGGCTCGGCGACCAGGAGCTGATCGGCACCCTCCTGCTGATGATCGTCGCCGGACACGAGACGACGCTCAACCTGATCACCAACGCCGTGCGCGCCCTGTGCGCCCACCGCGACCAGCTCGACCTCGTGCGGGCGGGCGAGGCGACCTGGGCCGACGCGGTCGAGGAGACCCTGCGCTGGGACGCGCCGGTCAGCTACTTCCCCTTCCGCTACCCGGTGCGCGACCTGACCGTCGAAGGCACTCTCATACCCGCCGGCACCCTCATACCCGCCGGCACCCTCATACCCGCCGGCACCCCCGTCCTCGCTGGCTACTCCGCCGCCGGCCGTGACCCCGCCGCGCACGGCCCCGACGCCGACCGCTTCGACGTCACCCGTCCCGCCCGGCCCGGTGCCGTACGCCATCTCTCGCTCGGGCACGGTGCGCACTACTGCCTCGGCGCGCCGCTCGCCCGGCTGGAGGCGGGCATCGCGCTGGAGCGGCTCTTCACCCGCTTCCCCGACCTCGAACCCGCCGCGCCCGAAGCCGGCCTGGCCCCGCACGCCGGGTTCGTCGGCAACAGCGTGCGCACCCTGCCGGTCCGGCTCGCACCCGCCGGATCCCCCGGAGCCTGAGCGCTGTAGCGGCCACACGAACGACAGGTTCAGTTCCGGACCGCCGCGCTGCCCGTCAGGACCACCCTTGCTCGCGGTACCGGCATGGCGCCCCCATAGGTGCTGGTCACGCCGACCGCGCCTCCGCCTCCTTCGCGATCTCGTCGAACCGCGCTCCCATGGCCTCGGCGAGGGCGTGTGCCCCGGACAGCGGGCGGACCATGACCATGAACTCGTCGATGAGACCCTCCTCGTTCACATGGAGGAAGTCGCAGCCGGTCAGCTCACGGTCGCCCACCCGGGCGGTGAAGACCAGCGCGTGGTCGGGGGCGGCCGGGTCGCCGATCTCCCGGACGTAGCGGAAGTCCTCGAAGACCTGGGACACCGCGCGCAGGATCGCCGCGGTGATCGCCTTGCCCGGATACGGCTTGAAGACGACCGGGCTGGTGAAGACGACGTCCTCGGCCAGCAGTGCCTCGACCGCATCGATGTCGTCGGCCTCGACCGCGGCACGGAACGCATGCATCGGATCACCTCGCAGAGTCGATGAGCTCAATGAGACTAGTCAATTAATTGAATAGGTGCGGATGAGATTAATCAACGGCTGCTAGCCTGTCCACATGTCGCTCAAGTACGCCGTCCTGGCCGCCCTGCTGGAGGGCGAGGCCTCGGGCTACGAGCTGTCGAAGTCGTTCGACGTCTCACTCGCGAACTTCTGGCCCGCCACCCCGCAGCAGCTCTACCGCGAGCTGGAGCGCCTCGCGCAGGACGGACTGGTCCAGGCCCGGACGGTGCAGCAGGAGCGGCGGCCGAACAAGCGGATGTTCACGCTCACCGAGGCCGGCCGGGCCGAGCTGGACGCCTTCGCCGCCGAGCCGCCGAAGCGGCCCACCGCCGTCCGCGACGAACTCCTCATCAAGATCCAGGCGATGGACGGCGGCGACCCGGAGGTCACCCGCGCGCTGATCGAGGAGCGCATGGGCTGGGCGCGCGGAAAGCTCGACCGCTACCGGCGGGTGCGGCGCCGCCTCCTGGACGGGCGGACCGAGGAGGAGTACCTGAGCAGCACCGACCGCGTCGGCCCCTACCTCACGCTCATGGCCGGGATCGGCTTCGAGGAGGAGAACCTGCGCTGGTGCGAGCGGGTTCTCGCGGTCCTGGCGCAGCGCGTGGCCCTAGGCTGAGAAGATGTTCGGTCCCGAAGGCCCCAGTCTGCGTGAACTCGCCGTGCAGGCGCTGTCGTCCGTCGAGCACGGCTACGACCTGCTCGCCCCGAAGTTCGACCACACGCCCTTCCGGACGCCGGACGACGTACTGGGATCCGTGGCGAAGGCACTCACCCCGCTCGGCCCGTTCGAGGACGGGCTCGACCTGTGCTGCGGCACGGGCGCGGGCGCCGAGGTGCTGACCGGGCTGTGCCGCCGGAGCGTCACCGGGGTGGACTTCAGCGCCGGCATGCTGGACGTCGCCCGGCACCGGGTGCGGCCCGCCGGCGGGCCCGAGGTCGCCTGGGTGCGCGGCGACGCCCGGGCCCTGCCGTTCGCGGCCGCCTTCGATCTCGTGGTCTCCTTCGGGGCGTTCGGTCACTTCCTGCCGCGCGAGCTGCCGGGGCTCTTCGCCCAGGTCCACTCCGTCCTGCGGCCGGGCGGCCGGTTCGCCTTCCCGGTGCTCGCCCCGCCCCGTCCGACCCAGGCCGGCTTCTGGATGCTGCTCGGCTTCGACGCGGTGATGCGGGTGCGCAACGCCCTGTGGCGGCCGCCGTTCGTCATGTACTTCCGGGCCTTCCGACTCGGCGGCGTGCTCGGCGAGTTGGGCCGCGCCGGGTTCTCCGTCGAGCTGCACGGCCTGCCCGAGTTCGGGCGGCGCGGCGACGGCGGCCCGCGGGCCCGGCTGGTGGTGGCCCGGCGGGTTCAGCCGGCCGCGGGCAGTGTGAACTCGTAGACCAGCTCGTCCCGTTCGGCGTCCACCACCAGATCGGTGATCTCCAGCGGCCGGGCGTACTGGTCGTGCACCCGCCGGGTCACCCGTACCGATGCGGCGCCGTCGACCTGGGTGATGGCGTCGCGGTGGTGCAGGGACAGGCCGGCCTTGCGCATCCAGTCGTAGGCGCGGCGCAGTTGCGCGGGGGTGCTGCCGTCGGCCCGGCCCCGGTAGCGGGCCAGCTCCGCCACCTCGGCCAGCGCCACCGCCGAGAACGACGTCACCGCCGTGCGCAGCGACCGGCCGTCCGGCGTGGCCGACCGGTAGCGGTGCACCAGCGTCGGCCGGTGCGGGGCCAGACCCAGCGCCCGTGCGTGCTCCTCCGGCGGCGTCTCCCAGGTCACCGTGGCCCGGTCGACCGCGGACGGGTCCGCCGAGCGGGCGCCGAGCGGGAAGGCGGGCGTCCCCGGCGTCGCGAGCGGCCGGGCGGGCAGCGTCGCATGGCTGCCCCTGCGGTCGGTGGCGACGGCACCGCTGCGGCGCAGCACCTCCAGTGCCTGCCGGACGGTCTCCCGGCTGACCTGGAAATACGCGGCCAAGTGCCGTTCGCCCGGCAGCCGTTCACCCGGCGGAATGCTGCCGGCGCGCAGTTCGTCGAGGAGCAGCGCCGCGATCCGCCCGTACAGGGGCCGGTCGTCGCTCTGCGCGGGTTCGTGCGGGGTGGTGCGGGCCATGCCGCGCCCTCCTGTTGTGACTAGACGTAGTCGTGCGGGCTCGTTGCGCGACCACACTTAGCATTGGTCTAAACCACGAGGGAAGAGCGGTCCGCCGGTTCGGCCGAAACCCACCCGCAACCCACCCGCGAAGCACCCGGGCCGTCACGCCGTCACAAGGCGCTGTACAGGGCGTCGATCAGCGCCATCTTCCGTGGGTCGTCGGCGATGCGCGGCCCCATCCGGTTCATCACGTATCCCAGCGACACGCCCGCCTCCGGGTCGGCGAGTCCGCACGAGCCCCCGAAACCGTCATGACCGAAAGCCCGCGGATTCGGGCCGTACGACCCGTTCGACCCGCTCAGCCACAGGCCGAGCCCGATCTCGGTCTCACCGTCCAGGCCCGCGCCCAGCACCAGGTCGCGGCAGCTCCCCTGGCCCTCGCGCACCCGCTCCGCCGCCTCCGGTGACAGGATGCGCCGCCCGCCGTGGGAGCCGCGCCCGGCGAAGACGCCGTACAGCGCGGCGACGGCGCGTGCGGTGCCGTGCCCGTTCGCCGCGGGGATCTCCGCCGCGCGCCACTCGGGCGTGTTCGCCTCCGCCGCCCCGACCACCGGATTGGTCAGCGCCGCCAGCGCGGCGGGCGTCAACTGGCTGAAGATCGCCGCCTGTTCACTGCGGGACGCGGCCGGCGGATGCACCATCTCGGCCGCCCGGCCCGCCTCCTTCGCCGGCAGCCCGACCGTGAAGTCGATCCCGAGCGGCCCGGTCACCTCCCGCTCCAGGAAGGCCCCCGGCCGCAGCCCCGAGATCCGCCGGACGACCTCGCCGACCAGGAAGCCGTACGTCAACGCGTGGTACCCGGAGCGGGTGCCCGGCTCCCACCACGGCTCGGTCGCCGCCAGCCGGGCGGTCGTCAGCTCCCAGTCGTACAGGTCCGCCAGGGAGTGCTGCTCGCGCAGCCCGGACAGCCCGGCGCGGTGCGACAGCAGATGCCGTACGAGCACCTTCTCCTTGCCCGCCGCCGCGAATTCCGGCCAGTAGGCGGCAACGGGCGCGTCGAGGTCGAGCAGGCCCCGGTCGGCGAGGAGATGCGCGCACAGCGCCACCGGGCCCTTGGTGGTGGACCACACGTTCACCAGCGTGTCGCGTTCCCAGGGCCGGATGCCGGCCGCGTCCGCCCAGCCGCCCCAGAGGTCCACCACCGTGGTGCCGTCGACGGTCACCGCCATCGCGGCGCCCAGTTCGCCCCGCTCCCGGAAGTTGTCCTCGAACGCCTCGCGCACCGCCGCGAAGCGCGCGTCGCAGTGGCCGTGGACCTGTGTCTCGTGCGCGGACATGGGACCTCCGTCGTCGCCGGAAACCCGGGCCGCGACGCTGCGACCCGGGTCCCCCGAACGTACCGACTGGTCGGACTGGAGGGAAGTGCCCGGCGTACTCCGGTGCCCGCCCGCCGCCTCAGGCGTACGACCGCAGCCAGCGCAGCTTCTCCACCTCGTGGAAGGGGCCGCCGCCCTCGTGGTCGTTGAAGTCGTAGACCTCGATCGCCTTGTCCTCGTGCGCCCAGGCGTTGAACGCGGCGAACACGGTCGACGGCGGGCAGGTCTGGTCCTCCAGCGCCGCCGAGAAGAGGGCCGGCGCCCGGCCGCGGGCCGCGAAGTGCACCCCGTCGAAGTAGGACAGCGTGCGCAGCACCTCCGCCGAGCGGCCCCGGTGCGTCTTGAGGAACAGTCCGATCTCGCGGTAGGGGTGCCGGTCCGTCAGCGTGGTCGCGCGCGGGAAGTCGCACAGGAACGGCACGTCCGGCGCCACCGCCACCAGGTCGGGGACCAGGCCGCCGACGGCCAGGGTGATGCCGCCGCCCTGGCTGGCGCCGAGCGCCACGGTACGCGCCGCGTCGGTCAGCGGATGCGAACGGGCCGCCTCGACGGCGCGTACGGCGTCCGTGAAGACCCGGCGGTAGTAGTAGTTCTCGGGCGCGTCGATGCCCCGCGTCATGAAGCCGGGGTACGCCGGGGCCGCGCCGACGGGGTCCGCCGTGCCGCCCCCGGCGCCCCAGGCGCTGCCCTGGCCGCGGGTGTCCATCACGAAGTGCGCCCGGCCCGTCGAGGCCCACAGCAGGCTCTCGTGCGGCAGCCCGCGCCCGCCGCCGTAGCCGACGAACTCCACGACCAGCGGCAGCGGTTCGGTCGCGCCGGCCGGCAGCCGGAGCCAGCCCCTGACCGGGTGACCGCCGAACCCGGCGAACGTCACGTCGTACACCTGGACCGTCGACAGTCCGGTGTCCACCGGCTCGAAGCGGGCGTCCAGCTCGTGTTCGCGTGCCTCCTCCAGGGTCTTGTCCCAGAAGGCGTCGAAGTCCTCGGGCTCGGTGGACGCGCTGCGGTGCTTGCGGAGTTCCTCCAGGGGCAGGTCGAACAGGGCCATCTACAACCACCTTTGCGAAGGGAGACTGCGTCAGCTCACCGTACGTGGGTGCCGGATGGCTGACCAGTAAGCGGTTGCCCCCTGTCGGGGGCCGGATACCTGTCAAGCCCGGGGCTGGGTCCACCTCGGTCCCGTCCGCGCCCACTCCCGTTCCCACTCCGCCAGCCGGTGGCGCAGCGCGATCCGGCGCTCGACGGCGTGCCCGAGGAGCACGAAGGCCGCCGTGCCGCCCGCCGCCACCAGCCCGACGGTCACCGTGTGCTGCCAGACCGCCGCGTTGTCCGGCGGCGGCGCGACACCGCGGCCCCGCGCGTCGAGCCACACCGGGACCGTGTCACCGGTACGGGTCCCCGCCGGCACCCGGGCCCACGCCGTACGGGTCCCCTTGCCGGGCTCGGTCCAGCGGACGTGGGCGCGGTACGGGTACGCGCGGTCGCCCTGCGTGCCGGGCAGCCGCTCGGGCGGGTCGCCGAACACCTGCGCGCGCACCTGGTGGCGCTCGGCCCGCTGGGTGGCCGCGACACTCCGGGCCGTGTCATGCGCGCGCAGACCCGCGGCCACGCCGACCAGCGGTGTGACCACGAACAGAAGGACGGCGACGATCAGCACCGTCCACGCCTCCACGACATCCGAGTGGCGCCGCAGCGGATTGCGCCGCCAGCGCCAGCCACGCACCCGGGTACGCATGTCCACCTCCTCGCACCGTCGCAGCCGGAGAGCCGACGAGCCGGTCCCTCAGGCCCGTCACCCCCTCCGCCGCTCACGCACACGAGCGTCCACACCCGTCTCGTACCCCGTACGGAGCACCTCGCTCACGCCGAGAACCGCGAGTTCAAGCCCACCTGGAGCACGGAACGCGCCATGCGCCCCACGGTCGCGCGAACGACCCCGGCGCGCGACTGGGGTCAGCCGAAGCGCTCGATCCGGATCCGGTCCACCGGCTGGCCCACAGCGACCAGCAGGCGGGACGCGTGTTCGGCGAACCCGTTGGATCCGCACACATAGGCCTCCCACCCACCGGGAGGCTGTTCGGCCAGGAGCGGCGCCACATGTGCGGTCGCCATACGTCCCACGGGCACACCCTGTGGGGCGCTGCGAGTGAAGACGGGCGTGGTCTCCGGGCCCAGCTCGGCCGCGTAGATCAGTTCCTCGGGGCTGCGCGCGGACACCAGCATGCGCAGCGGCACGGTGAGAGCGCGGTCGCGGTGGTGCCGCACCATCGACATCAGCGGGACGATCCCGGAGCCGGCGCCGATCAGCAGAGCGGGCCGGTCGCCGGGCCAGGCGAAGAAGCCGCTCAGCGGCCCGCGCACCTCGACCGTGTCACCGGGGCGGGCGACCGTGTGGAACCAGCCGGACACCTCGCCGTCCGGCACCCGGTCCAGGGTCAGCTCGATGTGCCCGGAGTCGTCCGGCGCCGACGCGATCGAGTAGTGGCGCTGGGCCGCGTAACCGTCCGGCGCGGTCAGGCGCAGCATCAGATGCTGGCCCGGCAGATGCCCCGCCCATCCCGGCACCGCCAGCCGGAAGGTTGCCGCGCGCGGCGTCTCACGCCGGATCTCCACCACCGTGGCGAGCTGCCACACGGCCGCCACCTGATTGCTCACCTCGATGCGTCCGGGTACGGCGAAGCGCCTCGCGGCAACGGCGGTGCCCTCGGTCGGGTCAGGGGCGGTGTTCGCGTTCGTCGTCACCGTGTCAGTCACCGGAGTACCGCTGCTCCTGCCAGGGGTTGCCGCGCTCGTGGTAGCCGTTGCCTTCCCAGAAGCCCGGCTCGTCGTGGTCGAGGAGGGTCAGGCCGGCGATCCACTTGGCGCTCTTCCAGAAGTACAGGTGGGGCACCAGCAGCCGCGCCGGGCCGCCGTGCTCGGGCGGCAGCGGCTCGCCGTCGTACTCCCAGACGATCCAGGCCCGCCCGCCCGTGAGGTCGGCGAGCGGCAGGTTGGTGGTGTAGCCGGTGTGGGAGCGGGCGACCACATGGGTGGCGGACACATGGGGCCGCACCACATGGAAGAACGCGTCCAGCGAGACCCCGCCGAAACGCACGCCGAACTTCGACCAACCGGTCACACAGTGGATGTCGCCGTCGTACGCCGACGCCGGCAGCGCGTGCGCCCCGTCCCAGTCCCAGGTGTGCGGCCGCTCGACCAGGCCGTCGATCCGGAAGGACCAGTCGGCCGGTGCGAGGTCGGGGGTGACCTCGGCGGACAGGACGGGCCAGTCCTCGCCCGCGTCGTACTGCCCGGGCGGCAGCCCCGGGTTGTGGACGCGCGGGCGGCCCGTGAAGCCTCGCGTAACGTTCATCCTTCAACCGTACGTTGTCCTTCCTTGTGCTCCGTCTCTCGTCCCCGACGTCAGGGCCGGATGATTGCGGCCGTATGAACTCTTTCGGGGCCGGGGAATAGGTTCGCGGCGCTTCTCCTTTGCGCTCGGTGCCGGCACCGGTACACCGGTGGCAGGGCGAGAGAAGCGAGGGAAAACAGCATGTCCAAGGCGTATGTCTACACGCGACACGGGGGACCGGAGGCCGAGGCGCTGGTCGATCTGGACCGCCCTGGTCCGGGCCCTGGCGAGATCCTGATCGCGGTCCGCGCGGCGGGCGTCAATCCCGTCGACTGGAAGCTGCGCCAGGGCTTCCGCCGCCCCGGCGAGGGCGAGCCTGTCTTTCCGGTGGTCTTCGGCAGCGAGGCCGCCGGCGTCGTGGCGGAGGTCGGCCCGGGAGTCACCGGCTTCGCCGCCGGCGACGAGGTGTTCGGCGGCGCCGCCCACGGCGCATACGCCGAGTACGCCCTGCTCACCGCCGACGTGACCGCCCACAAACCCGCCGCGCTGTCCTTCCGTGACGCCGCCACCCTCCCGGTCGCCGCCGCCACCGCCTACGACGGCGTCCGCCAGCTCGACCTGCCCGGTGGCTCGACCCTGCTGGTGACGGGCGCGGGCGGCGGCGTCGGCAGTGCGGCCGTGCAGATCGCCCGCGCCTTCGGACTGCGGGTCGTGGGCGTGGCGAGCGAGGGCAAGAGGGAGTTCGTGGAGTCGCTGGGCGCGGTGCACGTCTCCTCCGGCCCCGATCTGGTCGAGCGGGTGCGGTACGCCGCGCCGGACGGGATCGACGGCGTGTACGACCTGGTGGGCGGCCCGGTGCTCACCGAGGCCGCGGAACTGCTGAAGGACCGCGCCAAGCTGGTCACCGCGGGCTCGCCGCAGCAGGCCGTGGCCGCGCTCGGCGGCGCCGCCGTCCACCGGGTCCGCACCGCCGCCGTCCTCGAGGCGGTGGCCGACCTCGCCGTACGCGGCGCCCTGGATCCGCACGTCACCCGGGTCTTCCCGCTGGAGCAGGCCGGCCAGGCGCTGCGCGCCGTCGAGGACGGGCACGCCCTCGGCAAGATCGTGATCGAGGTGGCCGCGTGAGCGTCATAGCCGGAGCGGGCGTCGGCGACGGGCCTGCCGCCGACGCCCCGCACGTCCTCGACAATCCCGCCCTCGCCTCCCTGACCGGACCGCACGCCCATTTCGCCGAGCGGCGCGGCCGCGTGCTGCGCTACCCCGTCGACGTCTCTCCCTGGCTGGCGCTGCCCGACGAACCGGACGCGCGGGACTGGGCGGACCTGGCCGCGCTGGCCGGTCCCGGCGCGGAGATCCCGCTGCCGGGCTACCGTGGCGAGGTGCCGGACGGCTGGGAGATCACCTTCCGGATCGACGGCGTGCAGTTCGTGGACGACGGCCTCGCCGCCGCGCCGGACGCGGAGGCGGTGCGCCTCGGCCCGGCGGACGTACCCGAGATGCTCGACCTCGTGGCCCGCACCCGGCCCGGACCGTTCCTGCCGCGCACCGTCGAACTCGGCACCTACCTCGGCATCCGCTGTGCAGGGGCGCTGATCGCCATGGCGGGGGAGCGGCTCCACCCGCCCGGCTTCACCGAGATCAGCGCGGTCTGCACCGACCCCGCCTTCCGCGGCGAAGGCCTCGCCACCCGGCTGATCCTCGCGGTCGCCCACGGCATACGGGAGCGCGGCGAGACGCCCTTCCTGCATACCAGCGCCCAGAACACGGGCGCGATCCGGCTGTACGAGTCGCTCGGCTTCCGGCTGCGCCGCCGTACGGCGTTCCTCGCGGCGCGCGCCCCGGAGCGGCTGGCCGACGGGCGGGCCGCGGTCCCGGTGGCCTGACCGTCACGGGCCGGGGCGCGCCCGTGTCCCGGTGACCCTCACTCGGCCCCGCTCCCACCAGCATGCGCGTTGTACCGCTCCAGGTAGGCCGCGAAGCGCACCAGGTCCTCCTCCGGCCAGCCCGCGAGCCGCGCGCGGAACGCGGCCCGGCGGCTGCGGGTGACCTGGGCCAGGATCTCCCGGCCGGCCTCCGTCAGATGCAGCACCTGGACCCGGTGGTCCTCCGGGTCCAGGCGGCGCTCGATCAGCGCGGCCCGCTCCAGCGCGGCCACCTGGCGGCTGACGGTGGACTTGTCCAGCGCGTAGTGGGCGGCGAGATCCGTCGCCCGGCAGCCGCCCTGCTCCTCCAGGTGGCCGAGCAGGGTGTACGACACCAGGGACAGCTCGGGGTGCATACGGCCCGCCGAGGCCCGGGCCCGGCGGGCGAAGATGGTCATCTCGCGCTGGATCGTCTCGACGGCCGACTCCGCTGCGCTCACGGGAATACCTCCTCCGGCGTTCTAGTTGTATAGTACAACTTGAAGTGAAAGTTGTATAAGCCAACCTTTGGAGGTTCGCGCGCGATGAGGTCACCGGCACTGCGCCATGTGCTCACGCACCTGATCACCCCGCTGCTGATGTGCATAGGCATGGGGCTCGCGTACATGGGGGCCTTCGTGACCCCGGAGCCGCACCACCTGCCGGTCGCCGTCGTCGGCAGCGCCCCGAAGGCCAAGGTCTTCGCCCAGACCGTCAAGGACACCGCCGGGGACAAGCTGGACGTCCGCACGGTCGCGACCCGCGCCGACGCCGTCGACCTGCTGAAGTCCCGCGAGGTGACCGGCGCCTATGTGCCCAGTGCCAAGGCGCCCGAGCTGCTGGTGGCGAGCGCCGCCTCCGACATGGGCGCGACCGCGGTCGAGAAGGTCTTCACGCCGGTCGCCGCCGGGCAGGGCGTGCCGCTGAAGGTCACCGACGTGGCCGAGCCGGTCGCCGACGACCCCACAGGCCAGGGCCTGTTCTTCCTGCTGATCGCCCTCAGCATCGGCTCCTACGCCTCGGTCGCCGCCCTCGGTGCCGCGGGCGCCGCCCTCTCGATGCGGGTACGGGCGCTGCTCACGCTCGGTGTCTCCGCCGCGGTCAGCGGCATCGGAGCGCTCCTCGCCGGACCGGTGTTCCACCTCGCCCACCACGACCTCGCGGGCGTGTGGGGAATGGCCTGGCTGTACTCGGCCGGCATCCTCTTCATCGGCGTCGGCCTGCACACCTTCCTCAAGCGGTGGACCACGCTCACCATGATGGTGCTGTTCGTGATGCTCAACTTCACCAGCTCCGGCGGGTTGTTCCGCCCCGAGCTGCAGAACGGCTTCTTCGGCACGCTGCACGCCTTCTGGAACGGCGCCGGCTTCGTCGAGGGTGTCCGCAGCCTGCTGTACTTCGGCGACGACGGTCTGTCGCGCAACGTGTCGACGCTCGTGGTCTGGCTGCTCGTGGGCCTCGTCGTGACCGGGATCGCGGCCCTGTACGAGCGTCCCCGCCGGGCCCGGCACGCGGTCGGCCACCCCGGCACCGCGACGACCGAGCCCGAGGCGACTGGCACGCCCGCCGTGCCGCCGATGGAGCGGGAGGCGGCGCGGACGGCCGAGGAGGAGGCCGAGGAAGAGGTCGAGGAAACGGTCGGCGTCTGACCCGGCGCCTTCCGGGACGGGGAGCACGCCCGGCGACGGGCGGGGCTCCCTGCCGGCGCGTCACCGGACCAGCCCTCTGCCGGTACTTCGACGGGATGGGCCTCCTGCCGGTGCTCCACCCCGTCACCCCGCCGCCGACCCGATCGTCACCACCCGCGCCCACGCCGGCGGCGCGTCCGGCTGGTAGTCGGGACGGTCCTCGTCGTACGAGCCGCCGACCCGCGGAAACAGCCCCACCACCGTGCGGCACCGCGGCCGTTCGTCCGGCCATGGCGTCTGACCGTCAGTCAGGACCACGACGGCGTCGGGCCGGGTCCGCAGCGCGCGGGCGAACCCGGTGCGCAGATCCGTCCCACCGCCGCCCACCAGCTCGATGCCCTCCGTCCGGCACAGCGGCCGCACGGTCTGGGCCGCGGCGTCGCAGGACAGCACGGAGATCAGGTCCCGCCGGCCGCCCACGGCCCGGCAGATCGCGGTCACCTCCAGCAGAGCGCTGCCCAGTTCGGCGTCGCTGACCGACCCCGAGGTGTCGATGACGACGCACACCCGGGGCGGCCTGCGCCGCAGACTCGGCAGGACGATCCCGGGCAGCGCGGCCGCACGCCGCGCCGGCCGGCCGTGGCTGTAGTCCTCGCCCACCCCCGGAGCGGAGACCGCCGACCGCAGTGCCGAGCCAAGCAACTGCCGCCACGGCTGCGGCGGATGGAACACCTCCTCCGCCCACCGCCGCCAGCCCTGCGGGGCGCTGCCCGGGTGGCCCTTGATGCCCTGCGCCACCCGGAACCGGACCGCGTCCCGCTCCTGCTCGCTCAGCCCGTGCGCGCCGTCCGGCCCCAGCTCCCAGCCCCGGTCCCGCCCGTCGGCGCCGCTGCCGCAGTCCAGCCAGGCCAGCCGGGCAAGGCGCGGTCCGAGCCGGAACTGCCGCAGGTAGTCCTCCATGAGCTCGCCCGGCCGCAGCCCCAGCGTCCCTGGCGTCACGGCGTCTTCGGGGCGCACAAGCCCGTCGCCGTACACATCGTCGTTGATCTCGCAGTCGGCGGCGATGTTCATCCGCAGCCGCTCCGCCGGCCCGGTCAGCTGGTGCTCGCGGGCGAACCGGTCGCTGCGCCCGTGATGGTCGCGCAGCAGATGCGCCACCTCGTGCACCCACACCGCCGCCAGTTCCGCCACCGGTGTGCGGTCCACGAACGCCGGGGAGACATAGCACCGCCAGTACCGGTCGACGCCCATCGTCGGAACCTCCCGCGACTCCACCGGCCGCAGCGCGAACAGGGCGGTCGCCAGGTACGGCCGGGCCCGGGCCGCGTGCAGCCGCGCGGCGAACAGCTTGCCGCGGTCCAGCGCGCCGGGTGCGTCCGCCGTCATCGGCGTGCCCCGGCGACCCGGGCGGCCCGGTCGGCCCGCTGGGACAGCGACACCACCCCGGCGAGCCGCTCGACCGCCGCCGGCACGTCCCAGTCCTCCCGGCGCAGGGCGGCCAGCGTGGTCGCCGGGACGACCACCACGTCCGGTGCCCCGGTCTCCATCGCCCGCACCAACAAGGCCCAGGCCGCGTCCCAGCGCGCCCGCTCGGGGCGCCCTCGGACCGCGTCGACCACGCCGTCGAGCACGGCCTGCCGCAGATCCCCCCGCTCGGGCAGTTCGGCACCTGCCGGGTCGGCGAGCAGCGTCTCCGGGTCGGGCAGGTCCATCCGGTCCAGACTCGCCAGCAGTTCCAGCCCGGGGCCGTCCCCCACGGTGCCCCGGACCAGCAGCGACAGCACGTCCCGCGACGATCCGGCGGCGGTCGCGAAGGCGATCAGCCGCAGGGTCGCCTCCCAGCTCCGGGGCGACGGCCATGCGCCGCCCCGGCGGCTCTCGCCGCTCGGCAGCCGGTGCACCAACCCGGGCCGCGCTACGAGGAACGCGCACACCGCGCGCCGGGCGAAGGCCACGGCCTCGGACAGCCGCTCGGGGTCGAGCGCGGGCAGGGTCGCCCGCGGCCAGGTCCCGCCGAGGCCCCGTACGACGACGTCGTGGTCGTGGGCCCACTGCAGATGCACGAACCGGTTGGCCAGCGGCGGGCTGAGCTCCCAGCCGTCGGCCGCCGAGGAGCGCGGGTTGGCGGCGGCCACGATCCGCACCCCGGGCGGCAGCCGCAGCGCGCCGATCCGCCGCTCCAGCACGAGCCGCAGCAGGGCCGCCTGCACCGCGGGGGGAGCGGTGGACAGCTCGTCCAGGAACAGCAGGCCCCGCCCGGCCCGTACGAGCCGCACCGCCCAGTCCGGCGGGGCCATCGGGACGCCCTGCACCGCCGGATCGTCTCCGACGACGGGCAGGCCGGAGAAGTCGGACGGCTCGTGGACGCTCGCGATCACGGTCGTCAGCGGCAGGTCCAGGGTGGCGGCCAGCTGGGTCAGCGCCGCCGTCTTGCCGATGCCGGGCTCGCCCCACAGCAGCACCGGAAGATCGGCGGCCACGGCCAGGGTGAGCGCCTCCAGCTGTACGTCGGTGCGGGGTTCGGTGGTCGTCTCGCGGAGCAGGTCCAACAGGGCTTCGGCGACGTCGAGTTGAGGGGCGAGGGAGACAGGAGCGGTGGCAGCGGTCATGTGGGATCACCTGAAGGATGTAGGAGGGGGGTGAAGTCGGTGGAAGGGAAAGGAGGTTCAGAAGAAGGTGACGGTGCGGGACTGCCGTCGGGTGGGGCGGCGGCCTCGGCCGGTGCGGCGGCCCGGGTCGGTGGAGGTGCCGTCGGGGCCGGTCAGACCGGCCCGGTACAGCCCGTAGGCGATACGCCGCTCGGCGGCCGCCGTGAGCTCGTCCCGCAGCGGTCCCTCGCGCAGCACCGCGCCGGGACCGAGCAGCCCCTCGACCACGGCGAGGGCGCCTTGGGTGTCCCCGTGGTCCAGCCGTTCCCGGACACCGGCGAGGCAGTCGGGGCGCCGGTGCGCCTCGTCGATGACCCGCAGGCAGGGCAGTGGCGGCCCGCCGAGCGCGGCCAGCAGCTCCTCGCGCCGGATCTCCGCCGGATCGTGGTCCAGCGGCACCAGGACGCCGTCGGCCAGGCCGATCCGGTGCGTGGCTCCCCGGCACTCCACCCGACGCGCCTGTTCCACCGGGTCCGGATCGCGGACCGCACCCGGCGCCGAGTGGCCGGGCCACAGCGCGGCGGCGACCAGGGGATGCAGCCGCTCCGCGCCGAGCAGTCCGGCACGCAGCAACTCAAGATCGGGCGCCACCCAGGTCGCCGCATCGGGCAGCACCGGCACGGCGGACAGACCGCCCGGCGGAAGTTCGTCGACCATCCGCAGACCCGGCGCGCCGTCACGGCCTGCGACCTGGTGGAGCCCGCCTGGGTCCGGCGGTCCGTCGGCCGCGACGGCCCGGCGCCGGTCCTCGGCCGGGCTTGGGGCGTCGCCCTCGTCCGCGAGGTGGTGCGGTCGGTCATGGTGCCGGGGTCCGGCCGCCGGGTCCGTGGCCGGTTCGGCCGGGTGGGCCCCGCGCCGGTGCTCGGCGGGATCCGGCGCGTCACCCACGTCCGCCGCCACCGCCAGCACCAGTCGGCGACGGCCGCCGAGTCGTACGGCGAAGGTTCCGCCGGAGTGTCCTTCGGCGCGCAGCAGGATGCCCGCCTCGGCCGCCCACCGGCCGACGGCACAGCCATGCCCCGGCGGGACGAGACCCAGCGGATCGCGGTCGGGTGGCGCGGGACCGCCGGCGCCCGACCGCTCGCGCAGCTCGCCCGCCCTGGTCGCGTCCCACAGGTGCCGGTGCAGATCGAGCCGGTAGCGGCGGTTCGGGCGGGGATGCGGATGGCGGCCGGTGGGCGCCTCGGCCGGATCGAACAGGGCGAGGGTGATCCGCTGGCCGGCGTCCGCCCAGGCCGGTGGGGTACGGGCCACGAGATGCAGCGGGCCGGCCCGGCCGGGCCGCTCGTACCGGGCCAGCATCAGGGTCAGGCCGGGGCGCAGCAGCCCGTCGGGCGCGATCCTCGGCATGTGCCAGCGCAGCAGGTCCGGGGCGAGACTGCGGAGGTCGGCGCGGAGCCGGGCCGCGATCTCCCGGCCGTGGGCGCGGGCCACGGAACGCAGATCGAGGTCTACGTCGATCCGGGCGGCGGCACAGGCCCCCGCCCAGTCCCCGGCGGCGCGGCGGCCGGTGGCGAGCTCGATCATGGACGGTGGCACGGCGTACGTCCGTACGCGCAGCCACAGGGAAAGCCGGGAATCCCCGTACGCGGTGGAAGGGAGCATCAGCGCTCACCTTGCGCGGACGGGACCCCCGATCTCTGCGAGGCGTGAGTCGTCATCGCGGCGAGCGTAGCCGCCCGCCCGGCACCGCGCCACGTGTTTTTCCCGCAGGAAACCGGGCGCACCCCTTGGGGTATGGTGGCCGTCCGGTCGCGGACGGTGCACCGGCAGCGGTGACCGCGAGAGCGCCCTGAAGTCCCGCGCTCCGAAAGGCTTTCGGCCCCCCATGTCGTCTTCTGGTTCCCTGTCCTCCTCGTCCTCCTCTGCCCCTTCCTCCCATGCCACCCTCGTCTCGGCCCTCCGCGCCGCCGGGTGCGTCTTCGCCGAGGACGAGGCGGAGTTGATCCTCGCCACCGCCCGCACGCCCGAGGAAGCGGCCTCGATGGTGGACCGGCGCGCCGCCGGGCTTCCGCTCGAACACGTCCTGGGCTGGGCCGAGTTCCACGGTGTGCGGGTCACGGTGGAACCGGGGGTGTTCGTCCCCCGCCGCCGTACCGAGTTCCTGGTCGACCAGGCGCTGGCCCAGGCGCCGCGGGCGGGTGTCGTCGTGGACCTGTGCTGTGGCTCCGGCGCGCTCGGCGCGGCCCTCGCCGCCGCCCTGGACGGAGCCGAGGTGCACGCGGCCGACATCGACCCGGCCGCCGTACGCTGTGCCTCGCACAACCTCGCCGCCTTCGACGGCCGGGCCCACCAGGGCGACCTCTACGACGCCCTGCCCGCCGCGCTGCGCGGCCGCGTCGGCATCCTGACCGCCAACGTGCCGTACGTCCCCACCGCCGAACTGCCCCTACTGCCGGCCGAGGCCCGCGACCACGAACCGCGCGTCACCCTGGACGGCGGCGCCGACGGTCTGGACGTGCTGCGCCGGGTGGCCGCCGGGGCGCCCGAGTGGCTCGCACCGGGCGGCTGCCTGCTGACCGAGACCAGCGAACGCCAGGCACCGGCCGCCGTACGGATCTTCACGGACGCAGGCCTGACGGCCCGTCTTGCGGTGTCGGAGGAGCTGTCCGCGCACGTGGTGATCGGCGTACTGCCGTAGCCGTCAGGGCAGTTCCTGTGCCCGCGCGATGAGCAGGGCGACGTCGTCGTGGTTGTCGGGGTGGTGCAGGGTGCGCAGCAGGAAGTCGCAGGTCTCCTCCAGGGGGCGGGCCGGGTCGTCGAGCAGGGACAGCAGGAAGTCCAGGCGTTCGTCGAGGGAATGGGAGCGGGTCTCCACCAGCCCGTCGGTGTAGAAGACGAGTTCGTCGCCGGGCTCGAAGTCGACGGTGACGGTGGAGAAGGCGACCCCGCCCACGCCCAGCGGCACCCCGGTCGGCAGGTCGAGCAGTTCCGGCGGGCGGCCCGGGCGGAGACGGGCCGGCGGCAGATGGCCGGCGTTGGCGATCCGGCACTCCCGCAGATGCGGATCGTGCACGGCGTACATGCACGTCGCGATGGAGTGGTCCAGGGCCGACGTCGTCTTGTCCAGGTGCTCCAGCAGCAGCGCCGGGTCGAGGTCCAGGGCGGCCAGCGTGGTGGTCGCCGTGCGCAGCCGGCCCATGGTCGCGGCCGCGCTGAGCCCGCTGCCCATCACATCGCCCACCACGAGCGCGGTCTTGCCGCCCTCCAGCGGAATGACGTCGAACCAGTCGCCGCCGACCTCGCTGGTGGCCCCGGCGGGCTGGTACCGGGAGGCCACCTCCAGGCCGATCGTCTCCGGCGGCCGGCTGGGCAGCAGACTGCGCTGCAGGGTGAGGGCGGTGTTGCGGGCGTTCTGATACCAGCGCGCGTTGTCGATCTGCACGGCCGCGCGGGCGGCCAGTTCCCGGGCGAGCAGGACGTCGTCCTCGTCGAACGGCGCCGGATTGCGGGTGCGCTTGAGGTCCAGGGCGCCGAGCACCTCGCCGCGCGCGATCAGCGGTACCGCGAGATACGAGTGCAGTCCCGCGCGGCCCAGCAGTTCGGCCGACTCGGGGCAGCGGGCGATGCGCCGCAGGTCCTCGTCCTTCACCTGAGGCACCAGCAACGCCTCGCCGGAGCGCACGCACTCGGTGACCAGCCGGTCGGGTCCGTACCACGCGATCCGGCCGGGCGGATCGGCGGCCCGCACCGCGTCAGAGTCGTCCTGCGGAAGCACCGCGAGAGCCCGGATCATCGCCGACTCCGACGGTCCCAGCGTGCTGCGCCGGCCGTCCACCACCGAGTCCAGCAGGTCCACGGCGGCCACGTCGGCGAGTTCCGGTACGGCGACCTCGGCCAGCTCGCAGGCGGTGCGGTCCAGGTCGAGCGTCGTACCGATCCGGGCGGAGGCGTCGGCGATGACCGCGAGCCGGCGCCGTGCGGCCTCCGCCTCCAGGGAGGCCCGGTGCTGCTCGGTGATGTCGACGACCGAGACCGCGACGCCGAGCACATTGCCCATGGCGTCGTCGAGCCGGTACAGCGAATGCGCCCAGGTGTGGTCCTCGTCCGGGTCGGCGGGGGTACGGCCGACCAGCGTGTTGTCGATGACCGGCACGCCGGTGTCCAGCACCCGCCGGGCGTCGGTCTCCACCGGCTCGGAGTCCAGCATGGGCAGGACCTCGCGCATCGTCCGTCCCACGTGCTCGGCGGCCGGCACCCCGTTGATCTGCTCCAGGGCCGGGTTGACCGAGACGAACCGCAGGTCGGTGTCCAGGACGGCGTAACCGATCGGCGACTGCTTCACCATCCGCTCGGACAGCGCCACGTCCTGCTCGAGGCGCCGTACGGTCGACTGGTCGGCGCACAGACCGAGGGCGTACACGTCACCGCGGTCGTCCAGCAGCCGCATGTTGCGGAACTCCACCAGGCGGGTGCTGCCGTCCTTGTGCCGGATCGGGAAGCCGCCGGCCCAGCTCTGCCCGGTGCGCATCACATCGGCGAAGAGCTTGCCGACCAGCTCGAAATGGCGTTCGTGGACCATGAGCCGGGCCGCGTACTGGCCGAGGGCCTCGCCCGCGCTGTACCCGAACAGCTCCTCCGCCTGCGGGCTCCACAGCACGATCCGCCCGGTGGTGTCCAGCACCACCGAGGCCACGCCCAGCACATCGAGCAGGCCGCCGGGCCGCACCGGCCCGCGCACGGGCTCGCCGCCCTCCGTCACCGGAGCCTCGGCTGCACTCATGCCATGCACCGCCTTCGCCCGTCCGCACGGCACGCCGTCCCCCGTGCCGACTCCCCTTGATCCACCGCGCTCACACCCGACTCTCCGACGCCGTGCCGGTTACCTCCACCATCTCTCACCACAGCGGTGCGCGTCCGCCGAAGCCGTCACGCCGGGACCGAACTCCTGTCCCGGACATCCTGCACGCCCGTTCGGCGGACGGGGAGAGTTCACGCTCATGTTGCTGCATTGGCCTGTACATGACTAACGCGCCACGCCAGACTGTCCGCCGACCGAGTGTTCCCGCCCCCGCACCCCGCCCGAGGAGTCGGCCATGCCCGCGTCCGCCCGGCAACGTTGTCACGCAGTCCTCTGCGGACTCGTCACCCTCGCCACCGCCGCCGTCGTGTCCCTCGCCGCACCCGCGCCCGCCTCCGCCGCCGACAGCTGGACGGAGACCGGCTCCGACCGCGCCCGGCCGCTGGACGAGAGCCAGGGACTGACCTCCGTGGAGGTCCCCGCGAACAGCCCCAACCGCTACACCGGTATCGGCACCATTCCCCTCGGTGTCTCCAGCCGCGGCTGGAACCACGTCGGCGATCCCGATGCCTCGTACAACGGCTACTACATCGAGCCCTACCAGCAGGACTCCGGCAACTCGAAGATGTACCGCGTGCAGGCGCCCGACGGCACCTGGTCGGAGTACGTCCACACGCTGAGCCCCGGCGAGGCCCTGAACAACTCCTGGGACGCGGTCTCGCCCGACGGCCAGTGGATGCTCTCGGGCGAGTGGGGCACGATGAACCGGCTGCTGGTCTTCCCCACCCCCGGCGTCAACCCGTCCACCTCACCCTCGGCGAACCTCCCGCAGGTGTCCGCGGTCGACCTCGACCACGCCGTCCGCGACGTCCAGGGCTGCGACTTCTCCGGCCCCACCACCCTGCTGTGCTCCTCCGACGACCCGGACGGCAGCCTCTTCGGCCTCACCAAGCCGCTGCTCCAGATCGACCTGTCCGCCCCGCCGAACGGCTCCGGGGACGTCACCGGCCATGTCACCGCCCTGCGCCAGCTGCCGCTGCGCAGCTCCTGCTCCGGCACGTTCGAGGCGGAGGGCATCGACTACGACCGCCGCACCGGGATCCTGCGCGTGATCGTGATGTCGCCGGGCTTCTGTGTCCTGACCGACAGCAAGACCTACAAGTTCTCCCGCGGCTGAGCCCGCCTGGGGTGTGCCGACCGGCAGGTGGTGCTTTCCTGAGGGTGGACGCGGTTCGGCGGGGTACTCCCTTCCACCGCGGCGCGCCACGAAAGGAGCGATCAATGGCACACACGGAGCGGTCGCATCCCGAAACCGTCACGGTGGAGATCAGCGGTTCCAAGGAGGACGCCCGCCTCGTCTTCGACGCGCTGGGGTCGTGCTTCGCCTCCGACAGGGGTGCGGACGAGATCCCTCAGCAGCTCCACGAGGTCCGGCCGATGGTCTGGCTCGGCACGTACGACGTCGCGGACGCCCTGGGGCCGGGCTGTCCCCCGGTCCACCTCGGCGCCGCCGTCCAGGCGGACGTGCAGGGCGGCTACTGGGCCGTGGACCGGTTCCGGCACACCCTGGACTCGATGTTCACCGTCGAGGAGACCTGTACGGCCTCCGGCGACCAGGAGAGGGACCTGCATCTGCGGCTGCGCAGCCGCTGACCCTCTCGCCTACGAGAACGCCCCGGCCGGCTCCCCGCCGGCCGGGGCGTACTGCGCCTCGCCATTGCCGAAGGACCAGTCGGCGGACGTGTTCTCGGTGACGGTGACGACGACATTGCGCGGCGCGGTGCCGGTGCGCTCGTGCACCAGCTCGGCGATCCGCCGGTAGAGCGCGCGCTTCTGCTCCGGGGAGCGCCCCGAGCGCATGGTGACGGCCACGAACACCACCGCGTCGTCCTCGCGCACGCCCAGGTGGTCGCCGTGACGCAGGGTGCTCGTGGTGCCGTCGTGGCCGGTCAGCACCTGGAAGCGGTCTTCGGGCGGGACGCCGAGCGTCTCCACCAGGGCGTCCTGGACGGCCTGGCCGAGCGCGTCGAGCCGGGCGGGGTCGGAGCCGAGCGCGTCGATGCGGACGAAGGGTATGGTGGCGTCCTTTCGGGGCGGGCAGGGATCGGGCTCGTTGTGTACATACTAGTAGGTACAGAGTGGTCGGCGTCACCCCTCGGCGGTTGTGCAACTAGTTGCATAAAGGCTCTCGCGTCCTCTACAACAAGAGGCGACGACACCGCGCACGGAGGGCCCGATGAGCCGTTACCCGCACCTGATGACCCCGCTCGACCTGGGCTTCACCACCCTGCCCAACCGCGTGCTGATGGGCTCCATGCACGTCGGTCTGGAGGAGGCCGAGCGCGGCTTCGAGCGCATGGCTGCGTTCTACGCGGCCCGCGCCCGCGGCGGCGTGGGTCTCATCGTCACCGGCGGCATCGCGCCCAACGACGAGGGCCGGCCGTACGAGGGCGGCGCCAGACTCACCACCGAGGCGGAGGCCGAGCAGCACAAGGTGGTCACCGAGGCCGTGCACCGCGAGGGCGGCCGGATCGCGATGCAGATCCTGCACTTCGGGCGGTACGCCTACCACCAGGACCTCGTCGCACCCAGCCCGCTGCAGGCGCCGATCAGCCCCTTCGTGCCGCGCGAACTCACCGACGCCGACGTCGAGCGGACCATCGGCGACTACGCCCGCGCCGCCCGCCTCGCCCGGCAGGCCGGCTACGACGGCGTGGAGATCATGGGCTCCGAGGGCTACCTCGTCAACGAGTTCATCGCCGCGCAGACCAACCGGCGCACCGACCGCTGGGGCGGCTCCTACGAGAACCGCACGCGCTTCCCCGTCGAGATCGTGAAGCGCGTGCGCGAGGCCGTCGGCGAGGACTTCATCGTCATCTACCGGCTCTCCATGCTCGACCTGGTCCCGGGCGGCTCCTCCCTGGAGGAGGTGATCACCCTCGGCAAGGCGGTCGAGGCCGCCGGGGCGACGATCATCAACACCGGCATCGGCTGGCACGAGGCCCGCATCCCCACCATCGCCACCTCCGTCCCGCGCGGCGCCTACGCCTGGGTCACCAAGAAGCTCATGGGCGAGGTATCCGTGCCGCTGGTGACCACCAACCGCATCAACACCCCGGAACTCGCCGAGGAGTTGCTGGCCGGCGGCTACGCGGACATGGTCTCCATGGCCCGCCCGATGCTCGCCGATCCCGACTTCGTCGCCAAGGCGGCCGCCGGGACGCCCGAGGCCATCAACACCTGCATCGGCTGCAACCAGGCCTGCCTCGACCACACCTTCAGCGGGAAGATCACCTCCTGCCTGGTCAACCCGCGCGCCTGCCACGAGACCGAGCTGGAGCTCTCCCCGACCCGGCTGAAGAAGCGCGTCGCCATCGTCGGCGCGGGACCCGCGGGCCTTGCCTGCGCGGTGAGCGCCGCCGAGCGCGGCCACGAGGTCACGCTCTTCGACGCCGCGAGCGAGATCGGCGGCCAGCTCAACGTCGCCCGCAAGGTCCCCGGCAAGCAGGAGTTCGACGAGACGCTGCGCTACTTCCGCCACCAGCTCGACGCCCACGGGGTCGACGTACGCCTCGACACCTGGGTCACCGCCGAGACCGTGGCCGGCTACGACGAGGTCGTGGTCGCCACCGGTGTCACCCCGCGCACCCCGGACATCCCCGGCGCCGACCACCCGCGCGTCCTCGGCTACCTCGACGTGCTGCGGGACGGCGCGCCCGTCGGCGACCGGGTCGCCATCCTCGGCGCCGGCGGCATCGGCTTCGACGTCGCCGAGTACCTCACCGACGGCGGGGACAAGGCGAGCGAGGACCCCCGGACGTACTTCCGCAACTGGGGCGTCGACATGGACTACCAGGCTCCGGGCGGCCTCGCCGCGCCGCAGCGGCCCACCCCGCCCCGCCAGGTCCACCTGCTCCAGCGCAAGACCACCAAGGTCGGCGCGGGCCTGGGCAAGACCACCGGCTGGATCCACCGCACCGAGCTCAAGCACCGCGGCGTGACCATGGTCCCGGGCGTCCGCTACGACCGGATCGACGACGCCGGCCTGCACATCACCGTCGGCGAGGAGAGCACCGTGCTGGAGGTCGACACGGTGGTGCTGTGCACCGGCCAGGAGCCGCGCCGTGACCTGTACGAGGAGCTGGCCGCCGCCGGGCGCAGCGTCCATCTGATCGGCGGCGCGGACGTCGCGGCCGAGCTGGACGCCAAGCGGGCCATCAAGCAGGGCACGGAGCTGGCGGCGGCGCTGTAGGTCGGTCGGTCCGGTCCGGTTCGGTCGGTCCCGTAGGGGCGATCCCTAAGAGTCATCACGTAATGCTGTGATGTCCGCCCGGTGTCTGTGCGGAGCTGGCGCGCCTGGGTGGCGCGTGGTCCGTGCGGCCGGCTGCTCCGACGTGGGCCTTGTGCCGCTTGGTTGCGGGTCGGGTCTCATTCGGGGTTGGTCCGGTACCGGGTGGTGGTGTTTTGTCGAGCAGAGGCCCGTGACCGGGGTGTCCTGGCTTGAGGGCTGCCGCGTGGGTGCGGCCCCGTGCGGGGCGAGCACCGCGCTGCGGTTGACTCGACAGGGCTTCTTGCAGCCCTTGTGCGAAAACGATTCGTGTGTGGCGGGGGGGGGGCCGGGGGGGGGCCCCCCGGGGGGGGGGGGGCGGGCGCGGGCCGGGGGGGGGGGGGCCCCCGGCCGACAAACAGAACCCCCCCCCGCCCCCCCCGCCCC